>JBBSJZ010000060.1:0-17551 GCA_038256795.1 Pirellulales bacterium
ATGGGTGAATTGCATCTGGAAGTGATACAGCATCGCCTCACTCGCGACTTCGGTTTGAACGTCAAGTTCTATAAGCCGCGCGTGAACTATCGCGAAACCATCGCTGCCAATTCTGACATCACCGGCCAGTGCAATCGGCAAATGGGATCGACACAGATGTTCGCGCGGGTGAAGGTGCGGGTGTCGCCGCTTCCCGATGTGTCCGCGCCGGTGCTCGTGTTCGATCGGCTACCGCCCGAGACCACGTTGTCATCAGGAATGCGGCAAGCGGCGCTGGATGAGTTGCGAGCTCGCGCCGAAGGCGGCGGGATGATCGCTGGGTTCCCGCTTTCGGGCGTCAAGATCGAGTTCTATGACGCTGAAGCGCACGACGAGGGCAGCGACGAAGTGGCGTTCCGCATTGCCGCCGGTGACGCGTTCGATCGCGGTCTCGAACAGGCGGGACCCGTGCTGCTCGAACCGGTGATGAAGGTCGAGGTCACGACGCCGGAAGACTACATGGGCGAGATTGTCGGCGATTTGCAGCAACGACGCGCGATCATCGCGGGTACCGAGACGCGTGGGATGATGACCGTCATCACCGCCCATGCACCACTCAAAGAATTGTTCGGCTACTCCAGTGCCGTTCGCAGTCTCAGCCAAGGCCGCGCGGCCGGCAGCATGGAGCCACTGACCTACCAACCCGCACCCAAACAGGACGCCGACGCGTTCAAGTATTGAGATTCCGCGATGAATGCGATTGAAACGCTGCTTTGGATCGATCGTCATTCGCAGCACGGTGAACGCTCACCGCATGACGTCTCCTCGGAGCCGAGTGGCACGTTGAGACTTGTCGACCAAACCTTGCTGCCTGGCGCCCTCGACTACTTCGATTGCACAACCGTCGAGCAGGCTCACGACGCGATCCGCCGACTCGTCGTACGGGGAGCCCCCGCGATCGGCATTGCCGCTGCCTATGGAGTGTGTTTGGCCCAAAACACGCGTGGAGAATTCGATCGCGCGGCCGCGCTCGTCGCCGCTGAGCACTTGGCCACCAGTCGCCCGACGGCCGTGAATTTGTTCTGGGCACTCGATCGCATGCGCGCCGCCATCGATGATGAAGCGAACGATGGCACTTTGCTGCGTGAGCGACTCATTGCCGAAGCGAAGTTGATCCACGACGAAGACCGCGCGATGTGCCGCAGCATCGGCCGCAACGGGGCTGAGTTATTGCAGCAGTGCCGGACGGTGCTCACCCACTGCAACGCCGGTGGCTTGGCGGCTTCAGCGTGGGGGACGGCGCTGGCGCCGATCTACTACCTGCACGAGCACGGCAAAACACTGCGCGTCTTTGCCGACGAGACTCGGCCGCTCTTGCAAGGTGCTCGGCTGACCGCTTGGGAACTGCAGCAAGCCGGAATCCCGGTGACGGTCTGCACCGATTCGATGGCCGGTGGGCTGATGCGCGCTGGGCAAGTCGATGCCGTGATTGTCGGCGCCGATCGGATCGCGGCCAACGGGGACGTCGCGAATAAAATCGGTACGTATCCGCTCGCGGTGCTGGCAAAGTATCACGAGATCCCGTTCTACGTCGCTGCGCCAACGAATACGTTCGATCGGGAGCTCGCCAGTGGTGACTTGATTCCGATCGAACAGCGCGGTGAGCAAGAGGTCACGGAATTGGCGGGCGCGCGAATCGTCCCCGTAGGCGTCGCCGTCACGAATCCCGCGTTCGATGTGACGCCTGCAGAGTTGGTCACGGCGATCATCACGGAACGAGGCCTGATCAGTGCACCCACGTCAACGACGGTAGACGCGCACTTTGTCGAACAACTGACCAGCGGCTGAGCGATGGTGAACCAACCGATGCTAGCAAATGCGGATTAATTCGTGACATTTTTCTGAATTCGGTTTCAGAGTGACCAGACGTGTCAAAGGGCGACGCGATAGTACCTTCAGAAGCGGCGAGTGAAGAATCTCAATGCGAGACAGGTTGCTCAAAAGCAGGCAGTTTCGCGAGCAGTTCCCAGCGCGTCGTCGGAGCGAACCTCGCCACGATTCGCGGGTCTGGTTTTGAACGAAGTCAGCAAACTTCCGGCGAAAATTCCGATTTTCGCTCAAGTTCGCGGATTCAAAATCGAACTTAAGCAATCCGCCAATGCGTATTGGCACGAAGATTGTACTTGTGTGGCATCAACGTCAACAAAGTCACCACTGAAGCAGGGAAGAAAAATCATGTTGGTTCTCAGTCGAAAAGAAAGCGAACAATTGTTGATCGGCGATAACATTGTTTTGACGATCACCCGCATTTCCGGTAACCGCGTCGCCATCGGGATCGAAGCTCCCCGTGAAGTTCGCATTGTTCGCGGCGAGTTGGATCGTCAGGAAGTGGGCCGTGGTGGTGTCGCCCCGATGACTGCGGCGATGAACGAATCGAACGTCGCAATTGCTAGCCAGCTCATGAATTGAGAGGACGGCGACTTGGATTCCGTTACCAATGGTTCGGGGTCAGCTTGCTCAGCGTCAGATGACCGCCAAAGCACAGCGTGACGTCTGAGCCGACATCGCGGGGCCGGCCGTGAAAATCGGTTCGCGAAGCTAGGCCATCGCCCTCGGGAACGTAGACGCGTCGCATCGGATTCGTGTCGACGGGGCACACGCGGACGGGCAGATGTTCGATGGTCGAATCAATGGCGGGCAAGTTCACGTTCCAAAGCGGTGTCGACTCCCGCTGCGGAATCGCTGATTGGGCTGCGGTATTTAGAAAGTCTCTTAGCACCGGCGCGAGCCAGCGAGGGGCGTGATCCCAAGTTTTGGGAATCTGCGGCTTTCGATAGTGGGACACCGCGAGGGCCGGTACACGCTGGATTGCGGCTTCACGTGCTGCGGCAAATGTGCCGCTCACAAGTAAATCCACACCGAGGTTGGCGCCGGCATTGATTCCGGAGATGACGCAATCCACGTCGCGGGCGAGCTCCCCGAGGGCGATCCGAACACAATCGACCGGCGTTCCATCGACGCTGAACCAATTCGGTTGTGGTTCACGAACCACGAGCGGTCGTCCCGTCGTGACGCTGTGCCCACATTCGCTGCGGCCACGATCTGGGGCGACAACGATGATCGAAGTGTCGGATTGATGGTGAAGACGAACCGCGGCGGTGACGCTCTCATGAAGCGACACTAGCCCCGGTGCATCGATGCCATCGTCGTTGACGAGCAATATCTTCAAGTTGGATCCGCGCGGGCTTGGCAAGTCGAGTCGTGAACAGCAGCGAGCGTATCCACGAGCTCGACATGACGGCTAGGGTCGATCATCAGTGCCCGATGGTCAAGCACGCACAATCGCTCGCCCAGAGCAATCGAGTGCTCGAGCAATGTCGACTTACGACAGCGGTTATTGCTCATCCGGTGCAGCGATCGAAAGCCCTCGCCGAGTGGAATTCCGAATGCCTTTGCAGCGTCGACGACCCTCGATCGCGTGTCCGCGGCGGAGATCAAGATCGCGAGTTTGTAGTGACACGATTGAGTGGTCGGTTCCTGGTGATGAATTAATTTCCAAGTCGGGAAGCGTGTCGCCGCGACCTGGCACAGAGCCGATACGGTGGCGTTTCGCAATGAGTTGAGTCGCGCCAGATGCTCCAGCTGAGGCAAAATCGCGGCGGCCTGCAGGGCTGAGAGGGGGTGTGTGTCGCTGGGGCGGTCGTAGAGCATTTTCAGCCGTGAATGGAATCTCACGCCGTCGGTCAAAACTGCGCCGCCGTTGCCGCCCGTGAGCGGTTTGCTGCCGCCGAAGCTGAGCGTGCCCAAATGCCCGTAGCTGCCCGCCGAACGGGGCTCGCCATCTTGATCTATCTTCATGCCTGGGACTTGGCAAGCATCCTCGATCAAGATCCACCCACGTTCGTCACACAATTTCCGCAGCTTTGCGACCGGCGCCGGTTGCCCGAACAAGTGCGACGCGATCACGGCGCGAGTGCGTGGCGACGCGGCGGCCATGACTTGGTCGATATCAATAACGACGCCGCCGGCGGCAACGTCGACGAGCGAGGGTTTACCGCCGACGGCCTCGATGCAGCGGACGTTACCGGGATAGTCCATTGCCGACGTGATGACCTCGTCGCCCGAGTTCACATTGGCCGCCCGCAGCGCCATTTCGACGGCACAGGTGCCGCTTGAGCAGAGACGTACGAACCCGACTTGGAAAAATTCGGCGACTTTCTCAGTCAATTCGGCGTGAGCGAGCGAAACGTAGCTACCCCAGTCACCCCGGGCCATGGCCGCGGCGACGGAGGCAGCAATTTCGGGACCAGCGGGCGGCCAGGAGGCGATTTGAAAGTTCATGCAGAGGGAAAACTCGGAGGCGAAATTAGCAAATATCACCGAACTGGGACGCGTCAGAGCCCTAGAAATCGACGAAAAATTGGGGGATCGGGGGGCGAGTCCAGAGCGGCTGGGCTTGTGACGCTTTTTTTGCTTCCATATCATGCCGCATTCGCTGGTCGCCGTCTGGCTGTAGTTTTAAGGCTCACATTCGTTGATTGCTCTGCTTGTTGGAATTATTTCGCTCGGTTCGCTCGGTGCGGTCTCGCCAGACACACCGTCACGATCCGCCGCGCCCGTTTTTACGACGCGCTCCGAGATGCTGCCGTCTTGGGACTTCATTGGACTGTTGGCCCAAGCTGACACTGGGACCCAAGCTGACACCGGGACCGCCGAATCCTCGCCTGCGGCCACAACGGAAACCGCTAATCCAGCGCCACCGAAGGGCAAGCGGCCCGAAGATTTGTCGATCATCGAGCGGTTGTTCGCGAGCGGTATTCTATTGCCAATGGGTCTGGTGTTTTTGTTCTATGCAATTTTCTTAGCTCCGGATCGGCGAAAAAAAGCTGAGGAAGCCAAGATGATGGCGGCATTGAAAAAGAACGACCGAATCGTGACCGTGGGCGGAATACACGGTGTGGTAGCCAGCCCACCGGGTGACGGTGACGTTGTCACGATCAAGATCGACGAGAGTTCAGGCATCAAAATTCGCATCAACCGGTCGGCAATCGCCCGCGTGATGACAGAACCGACGGCCACGGACGAGAAAGACGCTTCGGTGGATAGTTCCTCGAAGTAGACGCGATTGCAGACCTCCGAAACATTGACCTCAGACGTCGCGAATTGACCGTGGCGACTCCATAAATCCCCGACTTTTGAAAACGACGATGGACTCTCTTTTATCCTGCGATTGGACCGCTCTGAGCTCACTGTTCTTAGCGGACGGTGCGACCAATGAAATGGTGAAGGAGGGTATCTCCTGGGGCCAATTGGCGACGCTCGCCATTGCCGCCGCCGTGATCATCGGCCCCTTCATTCTCGGGGGTTTCCTCGCCAAATCCTTCAAGATGCCGGCCCACTCCACCCGGTTCGGGTTTGTGCTGCTGGCGCTGATTGCCAGCGCCGTGATTTTGATCAATAAGTTACCAGGACTCGGTGTCGACCTCCGTGGTGGCACGATTCTCGTTTATGAAATCGACCCCGGTAAGAACTCGCTACCCGAAGGCGAAGAACGCCAGAAGATCATTTCCGAGGATCTGATTGAACCACTGAGCCGCCGGATCAATCCCAGCGGTACTCAGGAAATCATGATTCGCCCCTACGGCGAAAGTCAAATCGAAATCATCATCCCGGAAATCCAGGACACCGAAGTTCGTCGCATCAAGGGCCGCATTGAAGAAGCTGGCATCCTTCGCTTTGCGATCCTCGCCAACCGCGCCGATCACCAGCGCTACATTGATCTCGCCGCTGAACAAGCGGAATCCGAAATCCAGGGCATTCGAACTCGCGATTACGTGCTCGATGCGGATGAAAAGACCATCCGTGGACGCTGGGCACGGGTCGATCGCGATGACGAATCCAAGGCGATCCAAGGCATTCGGCCGCTGCGAATGAACGTCGGTGATGCGATCGCACGCAATCCGGCGACGGGCTCGTTTTTGGAGATTCCCTTCGAGGTCCGTGGCGACCAAGGCGAGTATTTGACCGCTCGCTGGCTCAAAGAGCAAAACATTAGCGATCTCGAAGTGCTGATGATTGTTGACCCCGATTTGGATATCAAGGGCGAGGACTTGGCGTTCGCGGCCAGTACGTTCGACCAGAATGGTAATCCGGCGGTGGCGTTCAATCTGACGGATGCAGGTTCCGGCCGATTCTTCGCATTGACCACCAACAATTCGCCCGTGGGCAATCGCCAGCGACAACTCGGCATCATCCTGGACGATGATCTATTGTCGGCGCCGAATATCTTGCAACCGATTCGCACCGAAGGCCGCATCACTGGTAATTTTACCCGCGAAGAAGTCGACGGATTGGTGGCGATTTTGAAAGCGGGTCAATTACCCGCCGCGCTCACCAAGCAACCGATTGCCGAGAACCAAATCGCTGCGACGCTCGGTGCGGACACGATCAAGAAGGGCGTTTTCGCGATCGTCTTGTCGCTCGTATTGGTGCTCGTATTCATCATTTTCTACTACCGGTTCTCAGGCATCATCGCCTGCATCGCGTTGCTGATGAACCTGGGCATGATCCTGGCAACGATGGTGCTCATCAATCAACCGTTGACGCTACCGGGACTGGCCGGTCTGGTGCTCACGGTCGGCATGTCCGTCGATGCCAACGTTTTGATTTTTGAGCGATTACGAGAAGAACTCGCCAAGGGCTCGGCGCCGCGGATGGCCATTCGCAACGGGTTTGCGAGGGCGACCACCACGATCATTGATGCCAACTTGACGACGTTGATCACCGCGATCGTGCTGTATGCGATCGGAACGGACCAGATTCGCGGATTTGCCGTGACTTTGATCCTCGGCATCCTGTACTCGATGTTTACGGCGATTTACATGTCGCGAACACTCTTCGACGTTGCGGAACGTCGTGGATTCCTGTCGCTTTCCATGTCCGACATGGTCAACTCAATGCGAAACTCGGTCGCCAAGGGTGGCCAACTCGATTTCATGGGCAAGGGCAAACTGGCGATCACGCTCTCAGCCATCACGATGATCATCGGGCTAGCGGCATTGTTCGCTCGCGGCAACAGCATCCTCGATATCGATTTTGCGGGCGGTTCCTCCGTGCAATTTCGCTTGGACAAGCCGACTCCCGCTGACGAAGTTCGCCGCATCGTGAAGGCCTCACTCAGCAACGATTCGGGCGAGCAAGTTCAATACACGGTGACCTCGGTGAATATCGAAGATAGCACCCCTCAAACGGTCTACAAAGTCGACTCGTCCGTGGCCAAGGTTGACGACTTGAAGGACGCCCTAGCCAAGGGCTTTGCCAGCGAGACTTCTGTTGGCTTGGTGACTTACGAGGTCATCATTCGACCGGCCGGCGAAGCTCGCTCAGTACCCCGCAAGGGTCAGTTCGGCGGCGCCGATTCCAACGGTACCATGCTCACTTCCGCTCGCCCTCAAGACGCTGCGGGCGAGGTCGCTCCAACGGAAGAAGTCGTTCCAGCGGAAGTGGCTGCTCCTGCAGACCAGAATGCTCCTGCAGACCAGAATGCTCCTGCAGACCAGAATGCTCCTGCAGACCAGAATGCTCCTGCAGACCAGAATGCTCCTGCAGACCAGAATGCTCCTGCAGACCAAACTGTTCCTGCAGACCAAACTGCTCCTGCGGCAACGGCTAGTGGTCCTGCTCTTTCCGCTGCACCCAAGAATGTGACGACGAGTCGGGTCATCGAGCTCAGCGTCGAAGGTCAAGACACCGCCGCCAAGATGAATGCTCCCACGCTCACCGAAGCCCTCATCGCGGCCGCCAAGGACGCTTCGGTCCCGATGAACGAGCGGGCCGTCGCGTTGACGCCTTCGGGCGAAGGTGCCGACGTTTGGGATACCGGGTCGTCGTTACCCTTCTCGATCTGGACGATTCAATTGCCGCTCGATGCGAGTCAAGCGGATACGGTGGTGAACCAGTTCAAGAAGACGCTCGCTGCGGATCCGGTTTGGATTAGCAGTAGCAGTGTCGGTGGCCAAGTCGCGGGCGATATGGTCGGACGCGCCTTCGGGGCATTGTTCGCGAGCCTGGTGAGCATTGTGGCTTACATTTGGTTCCGCTTCCAACGTGTGTTCTATGGACTCGCCGCCGTCGCCGCGTTGGTCCACGACGTCATCATCACGCTCGGTGCGATTGCGATTAGCTACTGGGTGGCCGACGCCCTCGGATTCCTGTTGATTGAGCCCTTCAAGATTAGCTTGACGGTTGTCGCCGCCTTGTTGACGATCATCGGTTACTCGCTCAACGATACGATTGTGGTGTTTGACCGTATTCGCGAAACCAAGGGCAAAGCCCTGCGGTTGACGAGCACGATGATCAACAACAGCATCAATCAAACGCTGAGTCGAACGATGTTGACATCGGTCACGACCCTGATCGTCGTCGTGCTGCTCTACGCCTTCGGCGGCGAAGGTATCCATGCGTTCGCGTTCTGTCTCGTCGTCGGCGTCATCGTCGGAACTTACAGTAGCGTGTTCGTGGCCAGCCCAATTCTGCTGTGGTTGCTCGAACGCGAGCAACGAGCCAAGGCCGCATGATGCTGAGATGTTTGAGTCTTGGGATCGCATTACTCGGCGTGATTACGGCGGTTGATGCGACCGAGCCTGTGGCATCGATTGACTCGCCGATCGCGAAGATGAGGCATCTGGATTGGCAAGGACAACTTCAGGCGGATCTCGCTTATCTTTGCAGTGACGATTTACGCGGACGCAGCGTCACCGATGATTCCATCCACGTTGCGGCGGCTTACCTCGCCGAGCGTTTTCAACAGGCAGGTTTGGACACCGATCTCATTGCGGGCAAGCCATTCCAGGAAGTTGAAACCTTTGTCGGGATTGAAGTCGGGGCTCGGGAAAACAACCATCTCGAATTCCGCTCTGCGTCAGCACCCGGTGAGTCGGGACTCGATACCGACGGCGACCAGGACAAAACACTCGATCTCGATCTTCCGCTCGGCATCGAGATGAATCCGTTGGCCATGGGTGCCGACCGAGCCCAAGCGGCCGGACGTGTCATTTTCGCGGGCTATGGAATCACGGCGCCCGAATTTGACTACGACGATTACGCCAACATCGACGTTCGCGACGCGGTGGTCATCGTGCTACGCAAGGAACCTGGAAATACGGATCCGGCGAGTCGGTTTGATGGCCGACGCAATACGCCCCACGCTTACTTTTCGACCAAGGTGAGCAACGCGATCCGCCATGGTGCAGTCGGGATAATCATCGTCAACGATCGAGCCAGCGTTGCGGAAGCGATCGCGAAAATCGATGACATGACGCGTCGCGAGTGGGCACGTCGGACCCAGCTACTCGAGCGATTGCGTGAATCGCCCGGCGATGCGTCGGGCGGCCCTCAAGCACTCGCCGACAACCTTGCCGCAATCGATTCCGTGATCGCGGGCTACAAGACCGATCGAGAGTTCGCGGCAAACGGCTTGCTGGGAATAAGTGAAGCGGGTGATCGCCCGGAACCGAACACGAAGATTCCTGTGGTCTGTGTCTCTCGTGGCGCGGTCGATCAACTTTTCCAGGGACAAAAGCGGCCGACAATTGACGCGATCGAACAACAACTCGATCGCCAGCAATCGCCGTCAAGCTTTGAGCTGGTCGGTGTCACGGCGGGCATGCGAGTCGAATTGCGATCCAACAAACGACTGAGCAATAATGTGTTGGGGGTGATTCCCGGACGCGGTGTTCTTGCCGACGAGACCGTGATCCTCGGTGCCCACTACGACCACGTCGGACTCGGTGGCTACGGTTCGCTCGCTCCAGGCACGATCGCGATCCACAATGGCGCCGATGACAACGCCAGTGGCGCCTCAGCCCTCGTGGCATGCGCGAGGTTACTGGGCGAGCGACTTCAATCGTTCGATACGCATCGCCGCGTGTTATTTGTGGCCTTCACCGCCGAGGAACGTGGTCTTCTGGGCAGTGCTCATTATGTTCGCCAGCCGCGGTTTTCGATGAATTCGACGGTCGCGATGATCAATCTCGATATGGTTGGCCGATTGCGTGACAATGAATTGACGGTCTACGGCACGGGTAGCGGCGATACGCTTGACCCGTTGGTGGAGCAGGCGAATTTCCGTCATGAATTCAATCTGTTCAAAGTCGCGTCGGGTTACGGCCCCAGCGACCATCAATCGTTCTACGAGGCGGGCATTCCCGTGCTGTTCTTTTTCACGGGATTGCATAGCGACTACCACCGACCGAGCGACGATTACGAGAAGATTGATTTTGGCGGCATGTTTCGCATCACCGAAATGGTGTGCGACGTGTCGACCCAACTGGCGATCGCGACGAGTCGTCCTGCGCGGGTCGAGACCCAAAAGGGCGTTACGATTCGGCGGCAATTGACTGCGGTCTTAGGCGTCACGCTGGCCAACCAGCCCGGCGGCGTCGTGCTATCGGGGCTCAGTCCCGGTGGGGCCGCGACAAGCGGTGGCTTGCAAGTCGGCGACCAAATTGAGCGGCTCGGCAAAGCTGCTGTGCGATCATCCACGGATGTCATCGAGGCACTTCGAGGCTATTCGCCCGGCGACTCACTGGACGTCGAGATCCTTCGCCAAGGCCAACGATACGAACGGCGTATCCGACTGCAAGCTCGCCCGGAAGGCTGACGCGGGGCTGAGAACCGTGGAAGAATGAATCGTGGGCCGTGCCAAGAAAAATAATTCTCGTGGTAAGTCCTACGAGGTGTCATTTCAATCTTTACGCACGGGGCTGGTGTTGACACAATCCCGCGGCAGATACGAAGCGTCGAATTGGATTCGACGACAATGCACCCACTACGCAAGGAGAGCGAACGTGCGATTGATTGGCAAAGCAGCCATTGTGATGGCTATTGTGAGCGTGACCACTATCTTGGCTCCGGCCGCGTCCTTCGCTGAGGATGCCGGACACAAGATCGCCGTGGTCGACGTCGCAAAGATTTTCAAGGATCACGCCGGTATTGTGGCCCAAGTCCAACAGGTCGAAAATGACCTCAAGAGCTATGACGGCGAGTTGCAAGGCAAACGCGAAGAGCTCAAGAATGCCGCTGAACAACTCAAGGCGTTCAAGGTTGGCTCGGCGGATTATACACGTCAGGAAGAATTGGTCGCGTCACTCGAATCGAAGCTGCGATTGGACATGGCTCGCAAACGCAAAGAACTTGCCGATGCTGAGGCTCGCATCTACTTCGAAAATTACCAACGGATCGCCGAAGGTGTCAAAGTGATTGCGGAGTACAACAAGATCAACATCGTGCTGCGGTACAACAGCGAAGAGATGGATCTCGAGAAGGGTGACTCGGTCATCCGCGGCGTGATGAAGAGCATCGTGTATCACGACGCGACTCTCGACATGACTCCCGCCATCATGGGTTACCTTGACCGCACGATGAAGGTCGCCGGCGCCCCCGCCCCGACCCAGCGTCAATAGAATCGTGTCGTCAACCTAGGTTTTGGCAGGGAGCCCAAGCGTGAACCCTTCTCGCAATGAACACACCATCGCCGCCGTCTGTGAAATCACGGGCCGCGGTTTTTGGAGCGGACGTGAAGTCCGAGTCGTCATCGAGCCTGCTCCGGCTGGCAGCGGTGTCGTGCTTGTTCGGGACGACCTGCCTTCGCAACCGAGTTGCCCCGCGAAAATCGAATATCGACGCGACGCGTCACTCCGCACGAACTTGTGTCGTGGTGATGCCAGTTTCGCGATGGTCGAGCACCTCATGGCGGCACTCGCCGCCATGGAAATCGATAACTGCGTCGTCGGTGTCGATGGCGAAGAACTTCCCGGACTTGACGGCAGCAGCGCGGCATACGTCGACGCGATACGCAGCTCCGGATTAGTGATTCAAGCCAAAGCAAGGTCACGATTCGTGGTCCGCGATCACGTCCGCATTGAAGACTCGGGCGCATGGATCGAAGTGTCGCCATCACTCGATGGACGAGGCTACTACGAGTACCGACTCAGCTTCGATGATGCGACACCGATCGTACCGCAAACGTTCGGTGTCACGCTCACCCCCAACGACTTCGCGCAAGATGTGGCGCGGGCACGGACGTTTGTCACTCAATCGCAAGCGAATGAAATCCGAGCTCGCGGAGTCGCATCCCATGTGACCAACCAAGATCTCCTGGTGATCGGACCGATGGGTCCGATCGACAACCACTTGCATTTCAGCGACGAGTGCGCCCGCCATAAGGCGCTCGATTTGATCGGCGACTTGGCGCTCGCCGGTGTCGACCTCGTGGGACGATTTGTGTCCCACCGCGGCGGTCATCATTTGAATGGAATGATGGCCAAACGATTGGCGGAACTGGCGACGAGCCAGGTTCAAGAAATCGATCGATTCTCGACTTGGCGTCAAGCCGCTTAACACGCTACAACCGACCTAAGCATCGCGGCACTACCGCCCAGCGAACTACACCGTCAAAGGATTGCCGGAGTTATTATGAGTGCGATTATCGCTCAGACCGCCGTTGTCGACCCCCGTGCTCGAATCGGTAACAACGTTCGCATCGGACACTTTTGCGTCATCGGACCCGATGCCACCATCGGTGACAATTCGCTGTTAGAAGACCATGTGGTCGTCTCCGGCGTCACGACGATCGGCGAAGACAACCATTTCTTCCCCGGATGTGTGATCGGAGCTCACCCGCAAGACGTCAGCTATCGGGACACGCCGACGCGGGTCTCGATCGGGGACGGAAATGTGTTCCGCGAACACTGCACCGTGAATCGAGGCACTGAAAAGGAAGACGGCATCACCCAAGTCGGTGACAACAACTACTTCATGTGCAACACGCACATCGCGCACGACTGCAAACTCGGCGATCGCATCGTCATCGCCAATAACGGCATGCTCGGTGGCCACGTTCGTGTTGAGAACGATGTCACGATCGCTGGCGGTGTCGGCATTCACCACTTTGCCTCCGTGGGTCGCCTCAGCTTCATCGGCGCGATGAGTTTGGTGCTGCACGACGTCCCGCCCTACATGATCGTCGAAGGCCGCCCCACGCGACCACGATGCAGCAATGTGGTTGGGCTCAAACGACACAATTTCCCCGTCGACGATATTCGCGCTCTCGGCGAAGCCTTCAAGCTTCTCTATCGGGACCGCGCCGGACTCGATCACGCTCGTGAAGAGTTGCTCAACAAGGGTCCGATTCGACCCGTACTTAAACACTTGTTCGATTTCTTGGAACTTTCCAACGGCGGTCGTCATGGCCGCGGACGGGACCGACGGAGGATGGCGGCGTGAGCCGATTACGTATCGCAGTCGTGGGCGCCGGACACCTCGGACGCATCCACGCAAAACTCATTAACCAAGTCGATGGCGCCGAACTCGTCGCAATCAGTGACCCCGTCGAAGCAGCTCGTAACAACGCAGCGGCTCTGTACGGTGTCCCCACCTTTGCCGACTACCGCGAGACATTCGCCAGCGTCGATGCCGCAATTATCGCCGCACCGACTGACGCCCACGCCGAGATCGCGACCGAGTTCCTCAAGGCTGGAAAACACTTGTTTGTCGAGAAGCCACTGACCGTGGCCAGCGATGATGCCCAGCGATTGGCGATGCTCGCGACCTCCAAGCGGCTGACGCTGCAAGTCGGTCACGTCGAGCGATTCAATCCCGCCTTCACGGCGCTCGGTGATCTTGCCGTCGACGTCAAGTACGTCGAAGCCGTTCGCGCTGCTCGATTTCCTGGCCGTTGTCTCGATGTCGGCGTCGTCATGGATCTCATGATCCACGACCTGGATCTCATCCTGTCGATGACCGATGCCGCGGTGCAAAGCGTCTCCGCCAGCGGACTCGGTGTCGTGACCGATCACGAAGACATCGCCGAAGCTCGTATCGAATTCGCTTGTGGACTCGTCGCCAACGTGAAAGCGTCGCGGATCAGTCCCACGCCGGCGCGGGCGATGCAGGTGTTCGGCTCCAACGGTTTCGCCGACATCGATTTCGGTGCCCCAAGCCTATCCGTCGTCCGTCCCAGCGAGTCGATCCAAACCCGCTCGTTCGATCTCGCCACGGAATGCGAGAACCCGCTGAAGTACGGAGACACACTGTTCAGCGAGCGGTTGTGTTGCGAGACACTCAAGCTCGAGCCACGCAACGCGATTCTCGACGAGCTGCATGATTTCGTCATCAGCATCCAGACTGGTATCGCCCCGACCGTATGCGGCCAAGCCGGCGCCCGAGCCGTTGCGTTGGCGGAACAAATACTCGGCGCGATCAGGAAACGAGCTTGGTACTCCGAGCCCGTAACGAGTGAGATCGGACCCCAGGCCCAAGTGCGTGAACGCATCGAATCCGCCAGCCGCCGCATCCACGCCAACCGCCGCGCTGCCTAGCCGACTCGCGCGAGCTGGATTGCCCATCTCGCGACGTGAACACCCGCATCTCGTCGGCGCGCCCCAGTTGCGATTTCTAATGAGCCAGGCATAATTCCCAGCTCACGGAAATCACGATCAACCTCTTTTGGAGAGACACGATGGGACGCAGTGGCGTAATCACGTTCAAGGGTAACCCGATGACTTTGGCGGGCAAGGACCTCGCCGTCGGTTCGGCAGCCCCCGATTTTGCTTTGCATTATGCCGACGCAGGCATCAAAACCCTCTCGTTGGCCGATTTGAAAGGCAAGCCGAGCATCATCAGTGTCGTCCCCAGCCTCGATACGCCGACCTGTGCGGTTCAAACCAAGCGTTTCAATCAAGATCTCGGATCGCTCGGCGACAAGGTCAACTGCATCACCGTCAGCCGTGATTTGCCATTCGCACAGGCACGATTCTGTGGCGCCGAAGATGTCAAGACGATGCGCACGGCGAGCGACTATCAAACGCACGCGTTTGGAACCGATTACGGTTTGACGATCGAAGAGCTTAAATTGCTCACGCGAGCCGTATTGATTTTGGATGCCACCGGTAACGTCGTCTACAAGCAAATTGTTCCTGAGGTCACTCAGGAGCCCGATTACGCCGCCGCCATGGATGCACTCAAGAAGCTGGTTGAATGACCGGAGGTGGACTCGCTTGAAAAGCCGGTTGTGTCGGAGACATTCACTGAACTTGGCGACTCGTTTTGACTGAATCGTTCATCCGAGTTCGAGGCGCGCGAGTTCACAATCTTCGCGGCGTTGACGTCGACTTGCCCCGTGGTGAATTGATCGCCATTTGCGGGGTGAGTGGTAGCGGCAAGACCTCGTTGGCTCTCGATACGCTCTACGCCGAAGGCCAGCGGGCCTATATCGAGAGCTTCTCAGCCTACACGCGGCAATTTCTCGAGCGGCTCGACAAGCCCGATTGTGATTCAATCGAAGGCATCCCGCCGGCGATCGCGGTGACGCGGAGCGGCGGTGTCAAAACGAACCGCAGCACGGTCGGTACCTCGACCGAGATCGCCGATCATCTGCGATTGCTATTCGCCAAGATCGCGACGCTCACGTGTTACCGTTGTGGCGCCAGCGTCGGGCGGGACGACCCCGCCGTTGTCGCGGAGCAACTGGGGCGTGACGCGGCCGGACGCCGTCTCATGATCGGGTTTACGCTGCACTTGCCCAGTCGCAAGGTCGCCAGTGAGATTCTGTTAGGATTGCAGCAGGAGGGCTACGTGCGTCTCGTCGTTGGCGACACCACGTTTCATTTGTCCGACGACGATCGCCAGTCGCTCGCCAAAAAGGTCGGCAGCAAGGGCGCCGATTGCCACGTGATCATCGATCGATTAAGCGGTGACACTGAACTCACTCGCTTGACGGAGTCGCTCGAAACGGCGTTGGCTGAGGGTCATGGACGCGGCGTGGTCTTCGTTCAAGCGGATGAAGCCGCGAGCGATCTACAAATCGATGGTCAACCCTGGCAGATGCGCATCATTAGCAGCGAGCGGCGATGCGAACGTTGCAATATCGACTACCCCGAACCGGTCGCGAGGTTATTCAATTTCAATCATCCGCTCGGGGCCTGTCCCACGTGCGAAGGGTTCGGTGATACGGTCGACGTCGATGGGGACTTGGTCGTTCCCGATCCGTCACTATCGATCCGCGCCGGTGCGATCGCGCCTTGGAATACGCCGGCATATCGCCACGAACTTGACGAGCTGATGGCGCTCGCGGATGACTTTGAAATCCCCGTCGACGTGCCGTTTGCCAAGCTCAAGGCGAAAGCGGTCAAGGTGATCTGGAACGGCGTGCCCGAGCGCAACTTCGGCGGTTTGAATGGGTTCTTCGCCTGGCTCGATCGCAAAAAGTACAAGATGCACGTGCGTGTCTTTGCGTCACGCTACCGCAGTTACTCGACTTGCAAAACATGCAGCGGATCGCGATTCAAGCCCGAGGCTCTGGCGTATCGAGTCGCATCGCGAACCATCGCGGATTGTTTGCACATGCAAGCGGACGAATTGGTTGGGTTCCTCAGCACGGTCGAACTGCCGCAGCGCGAGACGCAGATTGCGAAGGAGCTGTTCGAGCAATTGTTGAATCGACTCAGCTATCTGCAAGCCGTCGGACTCGGTTACCTGCAGCTCGATCGCACGCTGCGAACCCTTTCGGGCGGCGAAACTCAGCGTGTGGCACTGACTGCGGCACTCGGCAGCACGTTGGTGAACATGCTCTACGTGTTAGATGAACCGACCGCCGGATTGCACCCGGCCGATGTCGACCGGCTTGTGGCGGCGATTGATGGTTTGCGTGAGCGTGGCAACACCGTAATTGTCGTCGAGCATGACGCGGCGCTGATTCGACACGCGAGCCATGTCGTCGAGGTGGGTCCCGGCGCGGGTGTCGGTGGTGGCACTATCACGTTTAGCGGCACACCGGTTGAGATGCTCGCTGCTGAAAACAGCCTCACCGGCCAGTTTCTGAGCGGCCAGCGCGGCTGGTCCCTGCGCGATCGACCGCCCCGGACGCCGCGTAGCTTCATTCATCTCGGCGGTGCATCGGGCCACAACTTGAAGTCGATCGACGTCGCTTTCCCACTCGGGGTGCTGTGCCTCGTCACGGGCGTTTCGGGCAGTGGCAAAAGTTCGCTGGTTCAGGACACCTTGTTCGCGGCCATTGCGCAGCGGAAAGGAGTCACGAGCGAGAAGCCACTGCCGTTCACGTCGATCCAAGGACTCAGTCCCATCGAAGACGTGATGTCGATTGACCAGTCGCCCATCAGCCGTTCGGCACGCAGTTGTCCGGTGACTTATGTGAAAGCATTCGACCCGATTCGAAAGGTGTTTGCCGAGTTAGTCGAAGCACGAACGAGGAACTTCGGCGCCGGTGCGTTTAGTTTCAACAGCGCCGAGGGCCAATGCGGTGCGTGCGAGGGCGCCGGCGTGCTCGAGATCGATATGCAATTCCTTGCGGATATTTCGATCACTTGTCCGACGTGTCGCGGCTCTCGTTACCGAGATGAGATTTTGCAGATTCGGTACCGCGATCAAACGATTGCCGATGTGCTGGAGATGACCGTCCGCCAAGCTTACTCGTTTTTTCGCGGTCACGTCAAAGTTCAAGCTCGACTGAAGCGAATGATCGATGTCGGGCTCGACTACATCACGCTCGGCCAAC
>JBBSJZ010000061.1:0-17430 GCA_038256795.1 Pirellulales bacterium
AGTTGTTGTTTTGAATGGCCGTGAAGTTAAGTCCCAGACTTCGTGCCGCCGTCCGATTGACCTCGGCCACCGTGACCCGCAACATCACTTGTTGTTCACCGGGGACACGCATTAGGTTAATGATTCCTGCTTGGGAAAGTGCGACAGGATCGATCAGCGACCGATTGTCAGCTTCCTGTGCTTCGAGATCAAGTTCTTCGTTGTTGGATGCAGTGATGACGCTACTGGCCGCTTGGATCGGCGAGACACGTCGAACTCCTGCTGCAACGCCACGAGCGGCAACGAGGACTTGTAAAATTTGTCCGAGTTCAATAGCGTCGTGTGCCTGGCCACTGACCATCAAACGACTATTGACGTCTGACAATTCAACGAAGCTGTTGGGGAACTTTTGATTGATCTCGCGTTGAATTTCGTCGAGCGACCGTTTTGCTTCGTCGACGCGAACGAGATAACTGACGATACTCTGGCCACTCTTTTGCGACTCGTCCTCAAACCACAGCATCAACGTTGTTACGCCGGATCGCAGTCCAGTCACAGCAAGTTCACGACCCGATTCTCGATCAATCAGCTCTGCCCGTATGATGTCGTCGTCCGGCACAAAAATCCTTCGCGGCGTCTGTGCAAGCTGAAGAATCTTTGGACGCTCAAGGGTGACGTCCAGGGGCAGTTTCGCATCGATCTTCGCCTCGACGAATCGGTCCTCAACTTGTTTTTCGGCTTCTGAAGGTTCGTTGTCGTGAAACGATCCACCGCGATAGAGCACTGGACCGACATCGTTGGTTCGTGAGGCCGACGGGATTGGCGCTGCAAAAGTTGGAGCAGCGAGAATCTCAGCGTTTGCCCCACTTGCACTAGGAAGGCGGCTCGGGATGGCATCTTGCCCAATTACCCCAGCACAAGTCACCGCAATACCGACCACCACCGCGATTGCAGGGTACTTGGGCTGGAAATGCCAGCCTCGCCAATGCAGGAACGGGTTTGCCATCGCGAACTTTCTGTGAATCAGGACAATAGATTCCCTGCGGACGTAGAATCAGCAGGGGTGGGTCCGACCACAGGACAATCTTTACAATCGGCACAATCGGAAACGAACTTGAGTTTGCCACGATGAAACTGTCGCTAGCAGATCTCGATCAAAAGTCGATCACGCACGAAATCACGAATTTCATCGCGGACTCGACGGTATTGATCGAGGGCTTCTTCTTCGCTGACGGCTACCTTAGCGAACTTCGGGAGATCGTCGAAGCCAACGAGAAACAACTTCGCTTTCGTTAGAAACACTGGGCAATTCTCGTCCGCATGATCCTAGACCCCAACGACAAGATCGAGAGGAACATCCCGTGTCAACGAGGAACAAGTGCGAAGTGCGGCCAGCGACATTAGCGAGTTCTAATCGAGTGCTAATTGACGAGGGTTGATTCACTGCCGATGCTGATCCAGGTCGAGTATTTACATTATCGTTCACGATTAAATATCTTCGCGCTGGTACTCTTCCTCAGGATTTGGTCTGTCTTTGCATGTCGCGAATACTCGTTATCGAAGATCAATTGAAACTGCGCCGAAATCTTCAACAGTTGCTGGAGAAGGAAGGCTATGACGTGGTGACGGCGGGCACTGGCGAGGATGGCTTTTATTGCGCGACGACGGAACGTTTTGACGGCATCGTACTTGATCTGACGCTGCCAGGTCGCGATGGGTTGCAGGTATTGAGCGACCTGAAGAAGCAGGGGTCAGTTGTGCCGGTGCTGATTCTTACAGCCCGCGATTCGATTGACGATCGGGTCGATGGACTTGACGGTGGAGCAGATGATTATCTTGTCAAACCTTTTGCCCATGCGGAGTTGCTCGCTCGCATTCGCGCATTGCTTCGGCGTGGCCGCACGACGATCGAGCCAACTCTGCGCTGCGATGATGTCGAAGTCGATGTACTTGCACGCCGTGTCACGAGAGATGGAATTGAGATTGAACTTAGCCAGCGTGAGTACGAATTGCTGGAGTATCTTATGCGGCACAAGAATTCAAATGTCACTCGCGACATGTTGGCTCGCGATGTTTGGCGCGAACCGGGTGGCGTAGTCACTAATGCGATTGAAGTCTGCATCAATGGTCTACGAAAGAAGATTGACATGGAGGACAGGTCACCGTTGATTTCGACCGTTCGCGGGGTTGGTTATTCAGTTAGGGAACGACGATGAATAGCATCAGCATTCGTTGGCGAGTCGCGATTTGGAACACCACTGCGTTTGCGGTCGTATTGCTTGTGTTTGGCGTTCTCGTCTTTGCGATTCTTCGGCAGACGCACTACGATCAGATCGACGACGGACTTCGCGCGCGAAGTAACCAGGTTTTTTCCGACGCTGAAGTATCCAGTTCGCCGCAAAAGCGATTCGCATTTTGGGTTCGTAAATTCGGTAAGCATGTTGAGATTTCTGGCGTTGTCTTGAACCCAGCCGGAGAGATTATTGCTCAAGCTCAATCACTCAGCGAGATCGCCAGCAACGAGCTTACTGCAACGACAACATCGGAGCGAAAGTTTGACTCGTTGAACGTACCGAAGTTCGGGAACGCCCGGCGCGTTCGTGTTCAGGTGCCAACTACCGAAGGCCCCTATACGTTGATGTTGTTTGCCGAGATGGAACATGTAGACGAGGAACTTCAAGGCGTCATTCATGTACTGCTCGTAACGATCCCAGTGGCGATCTTCGTCGCCGCTGCCTTGTCCTATTTTTTGGCCTACAAAGCTTTGGCCCCGGTCGAGCAACTGAGCCGTCTGAGCAACGAGATTACAGCCGAGAGTCTGGATCGGCGCTTGCCGATTCCCAACCCGAATGATGAGTTAGGGCATCTCGCTCGAACCATCAATTCGATGATTGCCAGACTGGAGAAATCGTTCGCTGAAGTGCGTCGCTTCACGGGAGACGCATCGCATGAACTGCGTACACCAATCACGATCATTCGTAGTGAAGCTGAGATGGGAACGGATGCTGCGGACGACTCAAATGCGGCTCGAAGCCGGTTTGCAAGTATCTTGGAGGAATGCAATCGGCTGGCGATCGCGACCAGCCAACTTTTGACGTTGTCACGCAATGAGTCAGGAGCAGTCCGAGTGGTTCGGGAGCCTGTCGATGTCCGCGCCATGTTGCTCGGCGTGGCAGAATCACTGGAGTCCCGATCGAGTTCTCGTCAACTACAGGTGACACTGCGGTGCGCTGAAGGCGTCGGTGTCGTTTCGGATACTGAGCGGCTGCGACAGGTTTTTCATAACCTTGTCGAAAACGCGATCAAATACACACCTGTCGGCGGCAAGGTCGAGATCGAAGCTCGATCGACTGCGGAAGGTTTGGCTGTCGACGTGAGTGACACGGGAATTGGCATTGGGGAAGAGCATCGCGAAAAGGTCTTCGATCGCTTCTATCGCATCAACACGGCCGGTTCGTCAGACGACGACGGCGTGGGCTTGGGATTGAGCATTGTCAAGAGCATCCTCGATTCACTCGGCGGAATGATTAGTCTTGTTCGTTCACAGCCGGGAGCGACGACGTTTCGCGTTTACGTTCCAAAGCAAAGTAAACCGTGAGAACGATCGGGAATGCGAGGCACAGACTAGCGAGCATCTGGCTGGTCCAGTGGCCGCCAAGCACGATCCGTGAGACGTCCCCGATCAGGATCATGCCAATCGAAGCAATCAGGGTTACGGTCGATTTCCAACCGCTCGTTGACTTTGCGAAAATCACGCAGCCAAAGACGGCTCCGTAGACCAATCCGAAGGTCGACGGAAAGCCGGACGACTCACTTGGCGATGCCACGGCAACGAGATCAGTGACGGGCTTGGGCGTGTGGATCGCCGCCCGCAGGATGAAATCCAACAGCTTGACGCAAAGGAAGACCGCCAACACGGCAATCGGTCCGCGCCAGCCAGTACGCACCCACGCGAGTGCAAATCCGCCGACCAATAGCAACCAGACGATCGGATGCTTGGCGCTCTGAGTGATCGGCCTCGCCCATGATGGCTCAGCACCAAGAGTGGTTTGCAGTAGCTTCGTGATTGCAACGTCTCCCGGCAGTGGGCCTTGAGATGCGACGCTGGCGGCACCCACAACGACACCGATCACAAGGAAGATTGTCGCGCAGGCGATTCGGCGAGTTTGGCAGTGCATAATAAGTTGTCGAAATTTATGGAAGGAAGCGTCTGCTGCGAAGCAAGACCTAATTGCGAAATACGAAGTAGACCGCGCCGAGCAAACATAAACCGGCCCATAGGAAATCGAGCTTCATCGGTTGGTGCATGTAGAAAACCGCGAATGGCAAGAAGACTGCGAGGGTGATGACTTCTTGAATGATCTTCAGTTGGCCGAGTGACAGTTCGGTGTATCCGATCCGGTTCGCTGGAACTTGTATCAGGTACTCGAAGAACGCGATGCACCAACTAATCAAGACTGCGATCAACCAGGGTTTGTGATTCAACTCTTTAAGGTGAGCGTACCAAGCAAACGTCATAAAGACGTTCGATAGCACGAGCAAGAGCACCGTTTTCCAAAGCACGAACGTCATCGAATGGTTCCTGTTTACATTGCTGAAATCGTAGTGGTCGGTGCGGACACGGGCCAGCCGAGTGCCCATTGGAGTCGGAATTGAGCTTGGTTGTGTTCGATCACGGCCCGCAAGTAGGCTCGGCGGGCAGACTCCAACGCTTGAACGGCTTGTAGGACCTCGATCGGCAAACCTTCTCCGTCGCGGATTCGTTCGGAGTTCGCTTTGTACGATTTTTCGGCAGTCTGAATCGCTTGTTGAGTCAGTGCCATTTGCTGGCGGCGAAATCCGACTTGACTATAGGCCTCAGAAATCTCCAACGCCACTTGATCCAGCACTCGCAGTTGCTCAAACTTGGCTTGCTGAACTCGAGCGGATGTTTCACGACGTGCAGCCTGCTCGCCGAAGCCGAGGTTGCGAACCTCCCACGACATCAACGCGTCGAAATCGTAGCGACCGTCGACATTATCGAGATTGTTGCCCAATCCGCCACCAAATCCGCCGGTGCTGTATCCCAGCAGAACACTGGGCACGAACGGCGCGTACTTCTGGCGTTTGAACGCTTCGCAGGCGGCGGCGGCAAGCGCTTGCGATTCCTTCAACTCGGGTCGCAAGGATAAACCGGCACTGATCAGCGATGACTTGTCGGACTGCGTGGTGACAAGTTCCAGCGGAACGACGGTCACATCCATTGGCAAGATCTGGCTACTCGCGTCGATGCTGATCGCTTGGGCAAGTCGTGCCGAAGCCACCGCCATCCGCTCGTCGGCGGCGATCAATTGGTTGTCAATCAAAGTCAGTTCGGTTTGCATACGATCGGCGTCGGCTTCTAGGCCCTCACCCGCTTCGGCAAAGTCGCCAGTGAGCTTGGCGAGGTCGGCAGTACGCTGGCGAGACTCATCCAGAATGCGAGCGTCTTGATGAGCGTCCAGCAACTCGATGTAGGCAAGTGCGGCCTGCAGCATCTGCTCATTCAGCACCGCTTGGGCGGCATGACCACGTGCCCAAGCTGTCTTCTCCGCGATGTTGGGTTGGAAGATGGCGTCGGCAAGATGAAACTGAGCCACGATGCCGGGATTGGTCGTCGTGCCGGCTCCGGTGGCTCCATTGCCGAGGCCGTACTGAAACGAATTGCGATTGATGTCGACGATCGAGCCGTCGCTGGCTTGATAGTTCCCGTCGTGGCGATGAAAGCTAAACCCGGCTCGGATCGACGGCAGCCACAACACTTCGGCACGTTCCAATTGTGCGTAGGCTTCTCGAACACGCCACTGGGCGAATCCGACGACCGGGTGATCGCCTCCGACCATCGCTAATGCGGACGGCAAATTGAGTTCGATGGTGTTTGCCGGTAGAGCCGTTGACTCAGTGGACAGGTACGAACCATCGCTGACGATTGTGCCGTCCTCGTAGGGCAACCGTACGGGCGCTATCTCGTGAATCGGGGTGTTGAAAACATTCTCGTTCTGAAATGCAGTCAATGAGTGTTCCGCCGTTACGACGCGAGCATCATTGGGTTGCGATTCGACCAGTTGCAACTGGTATTTGCGACCGTCAATGGTTAGCGTGCCAGCCGTCGCTTGCCCGCTGGCAGCCGCTGATTGAGCCACCTCCTCGTGGCCGACCGTCTGAACAGCGTTCTTGGGAGTAGCCGTCGTCGACGAACTTTCAGTGCGGGATGTCGACCACTCGGGAGTATGCGCAACATTCATTGCGACCGATTGTGCCGGTGGTGTCGATTGTCGGGCTAAGTGCGGTTGAGTTGCGCATCCGACTAAGCCCATTAGACCCAATGTGATTACTAAACGGGGCATCCTGCCCTCCTTTTGGCTGACGTGTCCATACGATTGCGTGTGTCGGTCCGAACGCGACGATTCTATGGAAGATGCTTCGGCAAACGAAGGGAGCGATGGTGACGGATGAGCCTGTTGCATTAGCGACTTCTAATCTTCGGCTTATGTAGAAATAGCCCTGTAGCAATTAAAATTGCGATTCTGCTTAGGCAAAATTTGCCGGACATGCACGAGTTTGACTGTTCCAGCGAGTGTACCCAAGCCCGTTTCATTGTGCCACGTTGGTTCCCAGCGTGAAACACGGTGAAGCCCCGCGTGCCACCTTTTTGCCCATTTCCGAGAAGCCAGCTCTATGCAACTGATCCTGTCCGCAATGCGTCGTCCGGCGACCGTCATGGTGCTCATTCTTAGCGTCGCGTTAGGCAGTTTCCTGGCGGTTGGGCCGTCGCTGTTTCAGCACTACAAACTGTCTTACCCGGTCGGTCTGCCCAAGGGGATGGAAGTTGACATTTTTCCGAAGCTAAATCTGCCCGTGATCTATGTCTGTCAACCGTACGGAGGCATGGACCCGGCGCAGATGGAAGGCTTCTTGACCAACTACTACGAATACCACTTTCTGTACATCAGCGGCATACATCATGTAGAGTCACGAAACGTACAGGGAACGGCACTGATGAAGTTGTACTTTCATCCTGAAACCAATATGGCTCAGGCCATGGCGGAAACGATCAATTACGTCAATCGTTCGCAAGCCTTCATGCCACCGGGGACTGTTTCGCCGTTTGTGATGCGATTCGATACGGGCAGCGTTCCCGTTGGATATTTAGTGCTTTCCAGCGATACGCGAAGCATTGCCGAGATTCAAGACTTGGCGTTGTTTCGTGTGCGACCGATGTTCTCAAGTTTGCCAGGCGTTTCGGCTCCTCCACCGTTCGGAGGTAGTGCGCGCTCGATCGTGGTGACGGTCGATCCCAAGCGGTTACAGTCATACGGCATGTCGCCCGAGGAGGTCATCAACGCAATCGTGCGCGGCAATTCGATCAGTCCGTCGGGCAACATACCGATCGGCGACAAGTACCCAATCGTCCCCGTCAATTCCGTGGTAAAAGACCCGCAACAATTAGGCACGATCCCGATTCGCATGGGCGAGCATCCCGTTTATGTACGCGACGTCGGAACGATTCAAGATTCAGCGGATGCACCGGCAGGTTATGCGCTCGTCAATGGTCGCCGTGCAGTCTACATCTTAGCCACCAAGCGAGCCGAAGCCTCGACGCTGAGCGTGATTAACAATATCAAAGATGCGATTCCGAAAATGAAAGCGGCTCTCGGTGCCGATGGCGAGGGAATCGACGTGCGTTTTGAGTTCGACCAATCGCCCTATGTAACCCGTGCCGTTGGTGGCGTCGTGACCGAAGGACTGTTGGGAGCGGTGCTCGTCGGGCTAATGATTTTGCTGTTTCTGCAAGATTGGCGCAGTTCGCTGATTGTTGTGCTTAATATCCCGCTGGCGCTACTCAGTTCGGTGCTCGCTCTTTGGATCACGGGGCAAACTATTAACCTGATGACGCTCGGGGGTTTGGCGCTCGCCATCGGTATTCTGGTGGATGAAGCGACGGTCGCCATCGAAAACATTCACGCCCACCTGCATCGCGGGAAGCCGCTGGCCCAAGCCGTACGCGATGGTTCGACGGAAACTGTTGTGCCGCGACTGCTGGCGATGCTCTGCATTCTGGCTGTGTTTGTGTCGTCGTTTTTCATGCAAGGAGCGGCCCGCGCACTGTTCGTGCCACTCTCGCTGGCAGTCGGATTTTCTATGATTGCGTCTTATATCCTGTCCAGTACTTTTGTGCCGGTGATGGCTGTCTGGTTACTTAAGCCGCATCAGGAACACAGCGCAGAAAAGAAATCGCTGTTCGATCGACTGCGACACGGATACGAAAAAATGCTAAGTGGTTTTGTCAGCTTGCGTTGGCTGGTCATTGTCGCGTACTTGGCGATTAGCATTGCCACGATCGTGATCATCACGCCGCAGCTTGGACGTGGCGTGTTTCCCGTCGTCGACGCGGGACAATTCCGCTTGCGAATGCGAGCACCCGACGGAACGCATATCGAAAGGTCGGAAGAATATGCCAAGCGGGCGCTGGCTTTGGTGGCTGAGGAACTTGGTGAAGAAAACATCGATTTGACTTTAGGCTACGTGGGCATGATTCACTCGAATTATCCCGTCAACGCGGTTTATCAGTGGTCGCGTGGCCCTGAGGAAGCGATCCTGTATATCGACTTGAACGATCACATCGGAATCTCAGACGAAATTCTGAAGGAACGTGTTCGCGATCGGTTGGCCAAGGAAATGCCTGATGTGCGGTTTTCATTTGAGCCATCGGACATCATTAACGAAGTCATGAGTTTCGGTTCTCCAACGCCGATTGAAGTGGTGGTCAGCGGTTCAGACTTTGCCGCCAATCGCGTATTCGCCAAAACATTGCAAGACGAGTTGGCACAAGTATCAGCCTTGCGCGATTTGCAAGTCGGACAATCCATGGACTACCCCACCGTGCAAGTCAACGTGGATCGCGAGAAAGCTGGGTTGGCTGGCCTGACGCCGGTTGACGTTTCGCGGGCCTTGGTGACAGCGACGTCATCGAGTCGCTTTGTGGTCCCCAACTACTGGGCTGATCCCAAGAGCGGCGTTGCCTATCAAGTGCAAGTCGAAGTTCCGCGTCCGGTCGTTCGCTCACATTACGAAGTGGAATCCATCGGTTCGATCGAGCAACTGGGAAAGATTCCGCTGAAGAGAACCAGCGAGGGACAGGTCTTGATTCGTGACGTGGCATCTTTGGAACCGGGAACGATGCCGGGACAATATGATCGTTACAACATGAAACGCCAGATAACGCTGACTGCGAATGTAGCGGAACTGGATTTAGGATCGGTCGCGGGGCTGGTTAAAAAAGCGATTGCGCGAGCCGGTGATCCGCCGTCAGGGAGCGTCGTTGAAATTCGCGGGCAAATTCCTCCGATGCAGGAAATGCAGTCTGGTTTGACGATCGGACTGGCGCTCGCCGTCGTGGCAGTCTTCCTGCTGTTGACTGCTAATTTCCAGTCATTGCGTCTGGCGCTGGTGACGGTCTCAACGGCTCCTGCCGTCGTGGCTGGCATCGTGCTGATGCTGTGGCTGACCGGCACGACATTGAACATCCAGTCGTTCATCGGTTCGATCATGGCCGTGGGTGTGGCGATGGCCAATGCGATTTTGTTGGTGACGTTTGCGGAGCAGCGAAGGCATGTACTTCACAATGCAAAAGACGCAGCGGTGCAGGGAGCCGGTAGCCGATTGCGAGCCATTTTAATGACCAGCTTTGCCATGATCGCCGGCATGTTGCCAATGGCGTTGGCCTGGGGGGAGGCGGGACAGCAGAACGCACCACTGGGCCGCGCGGTTGTCGGTGGCTTGATCGCCGCGACCGTTGCGACGCTATTCGTGCTGCCGAGTGTGTTTGCACTGTTGCAGTCTCGGGCCAGTTCCAACTCAGCGTCGATGGACCCGTCCGATCCCGACAGTAAACACTTCGTTGCTCAATAACCGTTGCATCGTTCGTTTAACCGCGTGGGCAACGCCCCGCGATGTGGCGCAGTAAGACGCGGCCCGTTGGGCACGCGGTTAAACTAATATTTGAAAAACCGCTTTAATCCAAGACAACTATTATGAAAACCAACAACTACTTTTTTGCTCTCTCAATCATCGGCTTGCTACTCACCAGTATTGGTTGCGACAAAGCGGCCCAGCCTGTTGCTGCGGACGGCTCACCGCGAAATAGCTCGACGGGGCTGGATCGTGTCTCGGCAGGTCCGCCTGTGCGAAAGACGTTGACGCTCTTTACGCAACAACCAGGACGGATCGCGGCTTTTGAGGAAGCGCCCCTGTTTTCAAAACTTGCTGGCTACGTCGAGACGGTAAAAGTGGATATTGGTGACCAGGTTAAAAAGAACCAGCTACTTCTGCAATTGTTTGTACCTGAGTACAAAGACGAACTCGAACAGAAACGGGGCTTGTTGGCTCAAGCGGAAGCCGAGGTGCAGCAATCCGAAGCGGCACTGATCGCGATGGAAGCCACGGCCGGTTCCGCACAGGCGATGGTGGCACAGGCGGAAGCCAGCATCGGTCGCGCCGAGGGTGAATACGCTCGGTCAAATTCCGAACGTCAACGCTTGCAGCAACTAGTGAATACCGGATCGGTCACTGCTAAGCTTGGCGAAGAAGCACTCAATCAATTCCGCTCCGCTGAATCAGCTAAGCAAGAGGCCTTGGCGAACATCGAATCAGCCAAGGCGCAACAGCGCGAAGCTGAGGCCAACATCAACAAATCGAAGGCGGATGTGATCGCCGCCAAGGCTAGCGTTCGAGTCGCCGAAGCGAACGTCACGCAGGCTGAAACGATGCTCGCGTACACCGAGATTCGTGCGCCCTTTGACGGCGTCGTGACCACCCGCGGCGTTGATAAGGGGCACTATGTCCATCCTGCCGGTTCATCGAGTAGCAAACCGTTGCTGATCGTCGCAGGTACCGACAAAGTGCGAGTCTTTGTCGACATTCCTGAAATGGAAGCACCGCTCCTCGATGCTGGATACGACGACGAAGACGCCGGAGACCAAGCCGTAGTTCGCGCCCAGTCGCTGGCGGATCAAGTTTTTGAAGCTCGAGTGACTCGCAGCAGTTGGTCGTTGGATGGACAAAATCGTTCGCTAACGGCAGAGATCGACTTGGCAAACAAAGATGGTGAGTTGCTTCCCGGATGCTTTGCCACGGTGAATATTTTGTTGGAACAGCGCGACGACGTTTTGACGCTTCCCATCACGGCTATTGTGCGGGATGGTGAGAAAACATTCTGCTGCGTCGTCGTAGCGGGAAAAATTCAACAACGTCCCATCAAGCTCGGCCTGCGAGTCAAGGATGAGGTTGAAATCATTGCTGGCTTGGAGGGAACGGAAGCAGTTGTACTTACACGCGCGGCGTCTCTTCAATCAGGACAGCACGTCGAAATTATTGACAAAGACAAAGCATAGTTCTTCGAACAACCAACTTGGAAGTAAACATTATGAAACGGCCTATTGGTTTTCTATGTACGTTTCTCTTCATTGGAACTGCCATGCTGTGGTGTTTGCAGGGCGAACATGGGCATCACGCAAGTGCTCAAGAGACGACTCCACCACCGACGGGCGATCAAACGCTTACCGAATTACAGGCAGAAATAGCTCGGCTCTCGGCGGATGTCATGGTGTTGAAGGATAAGATTCCAGATCAAGCTCATTCGATGATGGACGTCGACTATCATTTTTCAAACTTGTGGTTCGCGGGCAAGGCCGAGAACTGGCCGCTGGCGCAATTCTATTGGGGCGAAACGGTTTCTAACATGAAGTGGGCGGTGCGCATCATTCCTATTCGCAAGGATAACGCTGGCTATGAAATCAAGCTCGATGCGATCCTGGAGTCGATCTTGCAGTCGCCGTGGATGCAGGTCGGTGAGACGATTGAGCAAAAGGATGGGGCCGAGTTTGAGAAGGCCTACAAGTTCACGCTCGGCGGTTGCTACAGTTGTCACAAAGCTGCGGACAAGTCATATCTGCGACCGCAAGTTCCGCATCATCCGGCAACCTCCATCATCAACTTTGACCCCGCTGCCACTTGGTCCAACTGATCTCTGCGATGTAAGAATGTAGAATGACACGGATGTTTATGAACAAAGTTAAATCGCAAAATTCAGAAATCGCAAAACCTTCCTTGGCGATGCAACGTCATGTCGGCGTTTGGGGCGCGACGATGATGGGTCTGGGGTCGATCCTCGGAACCGGCATTTTTGTCAGCATCGGGATTGCGACGGGCGTTGCCGGACCGTCGGTCATCTTAGCAATCGCGGTTGCGGCATTGGTGGCCGCTTGCAATGGTCTTAGCAGTGCCCAACTGGCGGCGAATCACCCCGCTAGTGGCGGCACCTATGAATATGGTTATCGCTGGTTGAATCCCACGCTCGGCTTCACGGCTGGCTGGATGTTTTTGTGCGCCAAGAGTGCTTCTGCTGCGACGGCAGCCTTGGGACTGGCTGGCTATGCACTGCACGCACTGGGATCGAATCAAACCCAGTGGATCATGCCTCTAGCAATCGGGACAGTCGTGTGTCTAACGGTTCTCGTCCTCGCCGGCATCAGGCGGAGCAATCAAGTCAACATTGTGATTGTGTCTGTCACACTACTTTCGCTGTTTGCGTTCGTGATTGCCGGATTGCCACTGGCCACTGCAAACGGCGTGACCCCGTGGGAACCATTCTTTTCACAACTTGACGCTAGTACTTCGGGAGTACCAAGCCAACCCATCGGAGGATTTCTCGAAGCGTGCGCATTAATGTTTGTCGCCTACACCGGCTATGGTCGCATCGCAACACTTGGTGAAGAAATTCACGAGCCGAAGCGAAACATTCCTATCGCGATCATCTACACCCTTGCTATTTCGATGCTACTTTACCTCGCGGTTGGTTTTGTCGCGATCGGCGCGAGCGACTTGACAACGATCAGCGAAGCGACTTTGCACCAGGCGGCACCGCTGGAAGTTGTCTCTCGTCAATTTGGTTTCTCGGCCGTTGGCCCGCTCATCGCTGTTGGTGCAGTCACAGCGATGAGCGGCGTGCTGTTGAACTTGATCCTCGGCTTGTCGCGAGTCGGGTTAGCGATGGGGCGTCGCGGTGACATGCCGTCAATCTTAGCACGGTTGGGGAAATCCAATGCGACGCCGTACGCCTCGGTCATTCTTGTCGGAAGCATCATCGCAACGATAACGCTGGTCGGCAGCGTCAAGACGACATGGTCCTTCAGCGCATTCACAGTATTGATTTACTACGCGATCACCAACCTGGCAGCGATTCGATTGACCGACGAAGAACGACTTTATCCCCGCTTCATCCCGTGGTGCGGACTGCTCTCATGCTTGTTACTTGCCTTTTGGGTCGAACCAAGCATTTGGTTCATTGGGTTAGGCGTGATTGCTTCTGGAATACTCTGGCAGCGTGCCGCAATTGCATTCACGAAGCAACCGTCGAGAAACTGAAAGTCAAAGATTCCAGATCACCATAAGTCGCCTGTCACGACCTCGTCTGCCGCGATCGTGCCCATGCTGCCCCAAACTCCGTAGGGGCTGTTCTTACGGTCGTTTCCAATGGGTGCTGGCTGACTCAAGTCTCCACAATCAATTTGGGCGGTGATGAACCGAATGGAACGATCACCGAAAGCACAGTTCACACCACCTGCCGCGTGGGAGGAGCCTGCCGCGAAGTTGCCGTAGGTTAGATCGTCATCATCCCGATGATTCGCACTGACGTCTCCCGGAGCCAAGATCGTATTGAATGCCGTGAAGATCGGAGCACCATCGACCCATCGTCGACCTCGCCCGAAGAACTCAGGTGCATCAGGTGGTGTATTCGCGGCGACCGTCAAGTTATTCCCGTTGGTTCTTGAGTAATTCGTTGGAATGGAAAGAACCGAATCGTCGAGCCATTCAATCATCTCACCATCGACCTTGATTTCGCTCATGAAAATCGTGTTAGACAATCCATCGGTTACATCACGCAAGCGGCGAAGCGTTGATGCCTCGAACATACCCCGTGTCTTACCGCTAGCATTGTCGACGATCGTGTCCCCGACGCAGAAGGCGTAATTGGTGTAACCCATCTCACCTGGGTACTCACGTCGCGGGTCGCTTGGACATCGCAGCGGGTCGAGTTGGTCCAGCCAAGGTTCGATTTGCACGGAACTGGTTGATGAAGTCGGCGCGGGGCACATCATCCAAGTGGATGGAGAAAAATTCAACAAAGCCAAGCTTGTAAAACTAGAGCTTGTCGCCCCGACATTCGTGTATGAGATCGAGCCTTCGAGCTTTTCGTACAAAGCTTGTTGCTCCATGTAAGGTAAAATGGGAATGAACCCGCTGACGCGAGCGTACGGGTCATCGCTGTACAACGAACCCCGTCGCGAAGTCGGATACTTGTTGTAAACCGAGTAACTATTCAGCCTGTTGAAATCGATCTTGGCTGAAATGGGAAAATTGATTCTGTTGGTGCGATCATGGATGAATCGCATTCCACATCCGTTGCCGAACCGCCAGTCGATAATAGTCTACTGGAAAAGCTGCTCCATAATCGTCTGAGCGAAAGCGAGGCACGGCAGTTTGCTAGCGAGAATCCTGAGTGCATCACGTTTACGTTACTTGCCTTGCAGCAGCGACTGGCGGGTTTGCAGCAGTCAATCGGACCCAACACACCCTCCTCGGTCATCCCGCCTTACGATAAACCGCCGATCAAACCCAAGCCACCGAAGAAGGACAAGAAGAAACGGGGCGGACAACCGGGGCACGCTGGCCGCACACGTGATCCCCTATCGAAGCCTGATCGCACGCGAGAACATCGCTGCGAGCGTTGTCCCGAATGCAACGGTGAACTGACACGCACGGGCAAAACGCGATCTCGGCGTAGCGAAGACATTCCTGAAGACCTTAAGCCGGTGATCACCGAAGACGTGATTCATCGAGATTACTGTCCGAACTGCAAGAAACGAGTCGAACCGAAACTGCCCGATGTGCTTCCCAATTGCACGTTGGGCAACCGCACGTTGGTGTTGGCTACCCTGCTACACTTCCTTCAAGGGCTATCGATTGGTCAAATCGTCGACACATTCAACTTTCATTTGCGAATGAAGGTAACGCCCGGAGGCTTGGTCCAGATGTGGCACCGTCTCGCCGATTTGCTATTTGCTTGGTACGAACAGATTCATCACGAAAGCCTCGAATCGGCGACGCTTCACGCCGACGAAACCGGGTGGCGAGTGAGTGGCAAGACCCACTGGTTGTGGTGCTTTGCAAACACCGAAAATGTGTTTTATATGATCGATCGCAGTCGTGGATCGCCAGCGCTGGCGAAGTTCTTCACACGAGCATTCGAAGGGACGTTGATCACGGATTTTTGGTCACCGTACGAGGCTGTCATTTGCGCCGACAAGCAGAAGTGTTGGCCGCATTTGCTTCGAGATGTTGCCGCTGTAGATGAGGCATCGACCGATGATCAGGAGTGGAAGTCCTTTTCGCGTCGGTTGGTCGGGGTTTATCGCGACGCGAAGAAGTTGCACCCTCAGCGAACGCAGATGGTGGCGGACGCCTATGACATGTCAGTGGCACGCCTGGAGGCGAGGTTCGGTAACTTAGCGAGCGCCAACTGGAAACACGCAGACGCCAATCGACTGGCGAAGCGATTGAGCAAACACGGTCACGAGCTATTAACGTTCTTGTGGCACAGCGACGTGCCCTCTGACAATAATGCCGGTGAGCGAGCGATTCGTCCGGCGGTGATGATTCGCAAGAACAGCTACTGCAATCACAGCGATCGCGGTGCGCTGACGCAGTCAGTGTTGATGTCAGTCCTCCGTACCCTGCGAGTGCAAGGCCATCAGCCTCTGGATACAATTTTGTCTTCGCTTGCCGAGTACTCACGAACCGGTCTTCTCCCGACCCTCCCGCCGAAAAGCAAGCCAGCAGGCTGAATAGTTACTAAACCGATTCGTAGTTGCTCATCGCCAGCGAGACTTGCTTGAGCCGATTACTACAGTCCATCCGGCGGGCAGCCTCCCGAGCCGAACCAATGGCGGGCAATAAAATCGCGACCAGCACACCGATGATGGTGATCACGACCAGCACCTCGATGAGCGTGAAACCAGAGACGGTGGACTTGGTTCTTGGCATGGTCGGTTGCGAACGAGGGCGGGAAGGTATGGGCGTAGCTTTGGGGCGGCACGGCTGTCGCCTACACCCAACGATACTCGATAGCGTATCCGGTCGCTCGAAAACTATCGCTCGGACGGCCCAATCCTCGGGATCTGACAGGATCGCCTAATTCTCGCAAGTCGCTTCGGTTGAGACAGTTAACGGTAGGGCAATGGTGCAGAAACCAACCATCAAGACAATGCTGTTCTTCATCTTGGCACGGTTAGGCAAGCCTAGAACCGCCCCATGAGTATGCGATTTTCTAGTTTGGTTGCTACTCGACGCCAACTTGATCGCCCCTATTTACTGTCGTCGAGTTTGCCAGCGTCTCGATGACAGCTTCGGTACCAGGGGCGCAGAAGACGACGCGCCATGGTTGTATGGACTGCAATACATGCAGCACGTGATAATCGCAATCAAGCATGATGATGTCGATGGGAAATCGCATGAAACAGGTGTGTAGCGACGAACAAGGCGACAGCAACAGGCCCGTGTCCACCGGTAAAGAACGGCGGAATTGCAATCCCTTAAATCGTCGCCAAAACGTGTCTGCGATTTCGATATGATCAAGGGTTGTTTCGCCAGTTGCCGCATTGATGAGTTTTGGCATGCTTTTCTAAGAACCTCCGCCGCGTGTGAAGGTTTCGGTGAGCTTGAAAAGCTGGACAAACGCAGGGCCGAGCGTCCACACGAATAGCCCCGGCAAAAAGCAAATCACGAGCGGGAAGAGTCGTTTGGTGGGCAGTGAATTTGCAAACGCAATTGCTCGCTCGCGACGGCGAGCGCGAATGTCGTCGGCTTGCGTGCGGAGGACTCTTGCAATCCCCATGCCCATCTGTTCGGCTTGCACAAGCGCGGAGACCAGGATCGAAATGGAACCGATGCGGATGCGACTGCTTAGTCGCCGGAGTGACTCAATTCGAGCGCGTCCGGCAAGCAAGTCGGCTTGATACATGCGCAGCTCTTCGGCCAACGGTCGGCCAGCGAGTCGCGTCTTCAAGATGCGAATGAGCGCTGAGTCGAAACCTAAACCTGCTTCACTGAGCGTCGCCATTAATTCCATCGCGAGTGGCAAGTCTTGTTCGATCATGGAGACACGATGGCGACGTGCCGATCGAACGATCAGAAGCGGTAAACACAATAGGCCGATCGCAATGATCCATGGCGCGACCCAAACAACGGGGAGGAACGTTTCGCCAACGCCACCGGGTACAAGCACCACCGTATCTTCCTTGATGGATTGCAAGCCCTAAACAACGAACAAGGTTGCGGCTCCAACCCCAACAAGGCCGCAAACGACACTTGCGA
>JBBSJZ010000062.1:0-17387 GCA_038256795.1 Pirellulales bacterium
GGGATGATGTGCGCAGCCGACTCGTGGACGATTCCCGCCACCAGAGCTGTGGCACTGCGAACACTTCGCTCGGGAATCGTTAGCCCATAAGTCAGCATCGAGACGAGCGATCCCGCATCTTCAGGGGCTGACGGCAGATCGGCTGGGGGCTGGTCGGGTTGACGTTCATCCATGACTACAGCGATTCCACGCGCGATAGTTCGATGGATGGCCCCTCGGCGCCAGCGAAGATCTTGCCGAGCCCGAGCACGCGGCCGCTCGGGGTGGGACTCGCGTCGTTCCACTGAATCGGGATGACGGTATCGTTGCTCAAGCGAATGCTTGGTCCAGACTCGGAAGCGTCCAGTTCCCCGACGATCACGATACCCTGGTTGGTTCGCTTGGCTGCGGGGACGTTGATCCATAGCGGTGCCGCGAATTCAAAGTCACTGAGGAGCGCCGCGTCGTCGCGGATCATGTCCACAATGCCGTCGGATGCCGACGCGCTGGAGGAATCCATGAGCGAAACGAACTTGGTAACGGACTGGTACGTCTCGCTCAGCGAAGTTCTTCGGTCTGCGTCATTGGCATTCATCCCGGAGAGACGCTCGAGTTTTCCGATCGCGTCGTCACGAGCGGAAACCAATTCCGGCGAGAATGAGTCGATAATTCTGGCCGGTTCGGTGCCGGGGCTAATCACTTCGGGCGCCTCGGTTGCGGATTCAGCATCTTGAGGTTCGGCGGCTTGAGGTTCCTCGATCACCGGCATGGCTGACGTGACCTCGTCAGGGACTGGAATGATCATGTCAGGCGTAACAGCGTCGGGCTGCGGAGTTTCCGTCGTCGCATCACTCGTCGTCGCGTCGGCGGTCGTTGCATCGGCGGTCGTTGCATCGGCGGTCGTTGCATCGGCGGTCGTCGCATCAGCCGTGGTCGCTGTGTCGGGTGATTGAATCGCGGCCAGCGCGTCGCTGGCCGCGTCGGACGCTTCGTCCTTCATCGTCTCGAGCTCGCTCGTCCCGAGTTCATCAACGAGCGAACGACCCGGCGTTGGCTCGGTGCTCGGTGCGTCCATGGCGGTAGACGAAGTTTCAGTGTTAGGCGATATCGGACTCGCGGATGAAGCCGTCAATGTTCTCGCGGAGGACGATTTCGAGAAGCTTCCATCCATGGGCCAGACGCCGAGATTGGGCGCCGTGGTGTAACCGAGTTGGTCGAGGCCGAGCAGAATCGCGGCGGCGGCCGGGACCGCGAGCGCGGCTCCCATGCCAAATCCGAGCAACGTCTTGATCGGTGAGCCCGACTTTTTGCGCCGCGCGGGTCCCGAGACCCGGGGAGCTTGAACTCGCATCGGCGCGATCGCCGCGGCGCGTGTTGAATCGTTGATCACGAACTCGGGGTCAATCTCGTCGTCGAGACTCGCATCGTGCCCGCGCGAGGTCGGCACATCTAAATCACCGGTCGCGTCGTCTTCGTCGTAGGTTGACACCTCGTCAAAATCGTCCAAGCCGCCGGAGTCGCGTTCGTCGGAAATGGCGAAGCCCGAAGCCGCCGCGCTCATCCCAGTTCCGATCCCCGCCGTTTCATAACCGATCGACGGGGCCGAGACCGGCGCGACGGGACGACCATCGGCACCGATCAGCTTGAGGACCGGCGGCAACGATCGCATCGCTTCCTGGAGCGAGAACGTTTCCTGGCACCAGGGGCATTGGGCGTAGACGTTTTGCGGCAATGAACCCGTCGGGATACGGTACAGTTCATGGCAGCGGGGGCAATTCGAGATGATCATCGGTGACCTGTGAGCGGCGAAAGGTGGTGACTTTCCACGCTTTAGATTGTAACTCACGTCGCCGGATGCGTCACTTTCTGGGAGGAGGAAGAATCTCGAATGCGACGACTCTGGCGCCAGTCGCAGCCTAAGCGAGGAGGCCTAAGCGAGGAGGGATTGGCGAGGGCGATATTTGTCGTAGGCGAAGCGCATCGTGATGTAGACGGCGATCGCGGTGGCCGTGCCGCTGATGTCCGCCAACCAATCGTAAAGATCAGTCATGCGTCCCGGCACGAGGCTCTGGGTCAACTCATCGATCGCACCGTAGACGGCACCCAGTAGCAGGATCGCGCCGAAGCGGCGGACAACGTGCTCGCCGTTGGTGACGTAACAAAGCATCAGCGCGAGGCCAAAAAACGCTCCAAAATGCTTGGTCTTGTCGTTCATGCCCACCAAGACTTGCGGCATCGTTGGCCAATGCGTGCCCGTGAAGATCGCCAACCAATAGACGGCCAAGACGACGCACCCGAGTCGGAAACCGAGGATGCGAACTTTGGTGACGGGTCTCATCGCAGCAATCGAGTTGAGGTAGGCTGGTAATCGTGAAGACTTTGCACCGCTATCATTCCCGAGGCTGAACAACCATGTCGAATCTGTACACCTGCCCACGCCGCCGTCTTCGATGTTCAACCGCGAGGGTGGCGAGTTACCTGGTCCTGGGAAGTCTTGCGATGCAGAGTTTTTTCGGCATCGCGAGTGCCGATGAACCAACCAAACCCGATCCGATTTCCACCGCCGTTGTGAAACCCGAATGGCGACCGCTGGAGGGCGCTTGGGAGTCGATTCACATCGGCGGTGAAGGCAAGATTAAAATCTCCAAGGAAGTGATCTCGCTCGCTGCCGGCGATCCGATCACCGCAGTACGCTGGACCGGCGATCTTCCGACCGATAACTACGAGGTGGAGTTCGAGGGGCGGCGAATGAAGGGTTTCGATTTCTTTTGCGCGATGACGTTTCCGATCGGTAAGGAACACGCGAGTCTCGTGCTCGGCGGATGGGGCGGCGGCGTTGTCGGGCTAAGCAGTATCAACGGTGCGGATGCGAGCGAGAATGAAACGACCCAGTACAAACCGTTCGAGAATGAGACATGGTACAAAATTCGTGTACGCGTCACGCCCACGAAAGTCGAATGTTTGGTCGATGGTAGCTCGATCGTCGATGTCGAGCGTGAGGATCGGATGTTCGGCACTCGCTTCGAAATGGATTCGTCCAAACCACTCGGGATCGCGGCTTACCAGTGCGACTCGGAGTTTCGCAATTTGAAGCTTCGCAAACTAGGTGATGATGCGGCATCGACGTTGGAAACGTCCCCATGAGCGGCGGCCTCGAAACGATTGAATTGATCGATTTTGATTCCCACTGGATGCGTCGGGCGCTGGAGATGGCGTACGAGGCGGTGACGGCGGATGAAGTTCCCGTCGGTGCGATTATCGTTCACGGCAACCAGGTGATCGGTGCCGCGAGTAACCAGCGTGAAACCCTGCGAGATCCCACCGCACACGCCGAAATGATCGCCATCACGCAAGCGGCGGCGGCGCTGGAGGACTGGCGTTTGGAGCATACCACGCTGTATGTCACGCTCGAACCGTGCATCATGTGCAGTGGTGCGATTCTGCAGTCACGCATCCCGCGGGTGGTGTTTGGGGCGAGCGATCCGAAAGCCGGAGCGGTCACAAGCTTGTATCGCTTGCTGGAAGACACGCGGCTCAATCATCGCTGTGAAGTGGTCGGCGGCGTGTTGGCGGAACCGTGTGGCCGCGTGCTGACCGAGTTTTTTGCCAGTAAACGGGCGATGGGCAAGAAGTGAGCCGAACGGTGATCTCATTCTTCCCGTCGCGCCAGGCCCATCACTGTGAAGTTGTGCGGGATGTACCGTCCGATTGGATCCGGCTGTTTTTGGGGCTTTTGCCGTTTCTGGGGTCAAACAGGTTAAGGGTTGCAGCCGGACGTGGCCGATACTACCGGCATAACCCTAACTCTGAGCACGGCTGACGAGTTCGCCATCGCAATCTGCGGTGGCGATACGTCGGGTGAGCTTGGAATGCGGGTTGACCGTGCACTCCCGATTGGGTGTGCGGCTAAACGGGGTGATGGATCGCGGCACATGGCCGAGGTCCCACCGGAGCAATTCATCCAAGACGGTGGAACAAGCAATGTCGGTACGGAAGCTGACGGCAAGCCTATTCATGACGCTGGCAATGCTCGGCGTGGGCAACACGACGGTAAAAGCACAGGAGTATTTTCCTGCGGCGGACCCGTTCGCATTCGATCCCGACTTCCGTTGGTTCGAACCGATCTACGACGCGGACTTGGCGGACATGAAGCCGAAGAAGCGTGCGAATACAGGTTGGTTCGCGACCTACGACAAGCTCAATCTTTATACGTCTCGGCCCGAGCTGAGCGATACGAGAGCGTCCGACACCAAGCTCGATAGCGGCTGGGGTAACCGGTACGACGTCGGTTACATGCTTCCCGGCGACGACAACGGTTGGCTGTTCTCAACGACGAACCTCGAAGTCAACCAAAGCTTCATCGTCCATCAAGAGCGACTGAATCGTTACAACCTGCAAAACATCGGTACGGGTGGCGGTGGTGGTGGCGGTGGTGGTGGTGGCACGCAGCCCATCGATCCTCGGTTCGCCGGGGACCCACGGTTCACATTGCCAGCGGAGGACCGGAACAATCCAGGCTTCTTCACTCGCTTCTACGACATCACGGACACCGAAAATGTGCTTCGCTTCAACAGCTATGAATTGAACAAAACTTGGCGAATGGAACCGTACCACTACGGCGGCATCCTCGAGCCGATGGTCGGATTCCGCTGGATGCGTGCGACGGACATCAACCTGTTTCAAACGTACACGTCCAATGACAACTCGCCGCTCCCCATTGGTGGATTCGGTAGCGCCGAGCGATTAGTCTCCGACGAGGTGATTACCTCCAACGAAGTGCTCACCGGCCAGGTCGGCTTCCGGTACACCAAGTTCGTCGATCGATTCACGTTCGCATCGGACTTCCGGTTCTTCACCGGCGGGACGCTGCAGTGTGCCAAGGCCTATCAAACCGTTGACACTACCGTTTACGACCGTACCGCTCCCACCGTTACCATCGGTGGGCCTCCGGTGATCAACTTACACACCACTTCGACCCCGGTTTACACCCGCAATGAAGAGTTTGCGATCGGATTCGATGTCCGTGGCGAAGTGAACTACCAGCTGACGAAGATGATCACCGTGCGTGCTGGGTTCCAAGTCATCGACATCGCCAGCGGAATCTGGCGAGGCGGTCCTGGACCTCTGAACAACAACACGACGCCGCTGGGCGGAAGCGATAACCAAGACTTGGTGATGGCCGGTGGGACCTTCGGGGTCACGATCAATCGCTAAAGGTCGAATGGTAAAAAGAATGATGGCCGGTTGGGGAAGATTACTTCCTCAATCGGCCATTTTCGTTGAGTGGTTCGTTCGCGAGGTCGCGACTAAGTCTTGGTGGCAAGCACCCGCAATTCGTCGAGCTCGACCGAAAGACGATGTCGTAATGGGCTTTCAGGTCGAAGTTCATCTTCGATCAATTCTTCAGCCTTGTCGAAACGCAATTCATCGCGTTGTGGGTCGTTCATGAGTTTGCGGAACATTTGTTCCACGGTTGATTCGGTGAGCAAGAAATTCTCCTTCAGCAGAGCAGCGGAAGCTTTGGAGCCGGCACAGCCAACCAGCTCAAGCATCCGAACGGGCGAGTCGGGACATCGATTACAGCATAAGCTATTCTAAAGTCATGCGTTGCAATCGCAAGGGCTAAAGACGTGATGCCGACGGGCAATCTGCTAACGCTTCTCGATCACCGCCGCCGGCGAAGGGAAACCGAGCTCGGATAATTGATACGCGACACGTTCGACGGTGTAACGTATTTGCTCGTCCGTGTGCTCGCTCGTGATGAAGAATCGCAGCCGCGCGGCAGACTCATCGACGGCGGGATACAGAATCGGTTGCACGTTGATACCATCGGCCTTGAGGCGATTGGACAACCGCAGCGCGACCATCGAGTTTCCAGTGATCACCGGCACCACGGGTGTGCCACCACTATCACCGGTATCAAGCCCCGCCTGGCGACAGAGCGACAAGAACAAGTCGCTTCGATCACGCAGCCGGACGACACGGTCAGGCTCTTTCTCGAGCGTGCGGATTGCCGCGATCGCAGCAGCGACCTGGGCCGGAGGCATCCCGACGCTGAATACAAACCCAGGGGCCGTGTACTTGAGCAGCTCGACGAGCGGATGGCTGCCAGCGATGTAACCGCCACACGATGCGGCTGATTTGCTCAGCGTTCCCATCCAGATATCGACATCGCGTGCATCCATCCCGAAATGTTCCGCGATCCCGTGACCGGTCGCTCCCATGGTCCCGAAGCTGTGCGCCTCGTCGACCATCAGCATTGCGGCGTGCCGCTTTTTGACTTCGACGAACGCGGGCACGTCCGCAAAATCGCCGTCCATGCTGTACACGCCTTCAATGATGATCAGCACGCGGCGGAATTGATGCCGAATGCTGGCCAACATGCGATCAAGAGCTTCGAAATCGTTGTGCGGGAACGGCCGTCGCTTGGCACCTGATAGCAGTGCACCTTGGACAATGCTGTTGTGCGACAGTGAGTCGTGCAGCACCAAATCGCCGGCGCCGACGAGATGACCGATCGTCGTTTCATTTGTCGCGTGCCCACCCACCATCACCACAGCTGCGTCGACACCGATCCAATCCGCGATCAACTGCTCGAGCTCGCCGTGAATAGGTTTTTCTCCGGACACGAGTCGGCTCGCTGAGACACTTGTGCCGTACTTGCGGACGGCATCGGCGGCCGCCTCGCAAACTGCGTCGTGACCGCTGAGCCCGAGGTAATTGTAGCTAGCGAAACTGATCATTTCGCGACCGTCGACCACCGTCGTATCGCGAACGGTCCCGTCGTGAACGGTGAAGTACGGATTGGGCACTCCGGTCATCAACATTTGCTGCATCGTCGCCTTGAGTCGGCGGTATTCCGCGAACTGTTCGACGCTGCTTTCTGGCTCCACCGGCTGAACCGCTGCGCGAGCGCTGGACGTACTGCCATTGCGGCGACTCGCCTGGGCCAGCGAAGCTTCCTCGTCGATTCCGTTGAGCAATGCGTCGGCACGGCTATCGCTTCCCGGCGGCAGATACCGTTCGATGGCGGTGGCAATTTGACCAATCGTTTCAATTTCATCGAGCACTTGCTCGGGAAACCGGCCACCGAACGTGCGCTCGAGGTTTCTCGCAATTTCCAAACGCTCGAGACTATCAAGTCCCAAGTCGAGGACGATATTCGTCTCAAGCGCCAGCGTGCTGGCTCGTTCACCAGCCACGCGGCGGATGTGGTGCATGATCGCGTTGACAACTTTGGGGCTGGCTTGCGAGACCGATTGAGCCGACGCGGCGGCTTGCATCATCGTCGGCAATTGGTCGATTCCCGACTTGGACCGGCTCGACTCTTCCCAACGCACCCATTTGGCGATCGTTTTGAGTTCGCCGTCGCGAACGGCGTGCAAGCACGCGTGCCGCTGGATCTTGCCGCTGCTCGTCTTCGGTACCGAGCTGTTACGAATCAAATACACCGCGTCGGGCGGCAGATCATGTTCCTCCGTCACCGCGCGACGAATCGCTTGCAACTCGGCGTCCCAATCCAGATCGCGACGACGAATCGTCTCCGCTACGATCACGAGTTGTTCGCGACCGTCAAAATTCATCGCGAATGCCGCGACACCGCCCGCCTGAACCACGTCGCTGGCAAGCTCAACGGTCGCTTCGACGTCCTGGGGATATCGATTGACACCCCGGACGATGATCATGTCCTTGATACGACCGGAAATGAAGAGTTGGTCGTCGTGGAAGAACCCGAGGTCGCCGGTCCGCAGGTAGGGACCGTCACCGTCAGCCGTCATCGCCTTGAACGTCTTCTCGGACTCCTCCCGCTGCTGCCAATACCCCTTCCCGACAGAGGGGCTCTGCACCCAAATCTCGCCGATCGATGTCGGCGCCAGTTTCACGCGAGTTTCTGCATCGACAATGATCACGTGTTCGTCGGGAAGCACGCGACCACAACCGACGAGTTGGCGAGAATTTTCGCCGCTCGATTCACAAGGGACGACTTCGCGACGATCCAGTGCGACACCATTAAAGTGCTCGAGCACCGGTCGGCCGGCCTTGGGCCCACCGGTGACAATCAACGTCGTCTCGGCCATCCCATAGCACGGCAAGAATGAAGATTGCTTGAATCCATAATCGCTGAATCGACGCGTGAAGGCCTCGATCGTCGAGCTGCGAATCGGCTCGGCACCGTTAAAAGCCACCTTGAACGTGGATAAGTCGACACCCTCGAGATCCGCTTCTTCGATCTTGTCTACGCAAAGCTGGTACGCGAAATTCGGCCCGCCGCTAACGTGGACCTTGTACTTCGAGATCGCTTGCAACCAGCGCGATGGACGCTGCAAGAACGTCATCGGGCTCATCATCACATTCGGGCAACCGATGAACATCGGAAGCAACAAACCGCCAACGAGCCCCATGTCGTGATACGTTGGCAACCAAGTCATGCCGACCGTATCGGGGGGTAGCTCGAACGCGTGCAAAATCAATTCGGCGTTGGCGACGAGGTTTCCCTGGGTCAACATCACACCCTTGGGTGAACCCGTGCTGCCGGACGTGTACTGCAGCACCCCGAGCGTGTCCTTGGACAACTTCGGCATGCGATATCGGCTCGCGTCACGCGTCAACACATCGTCAGTCCCGAGCATCTGGACGCCGACGAGATCCTCGTGCAAGGATTCGCCGCTCAGTTGTTCGACGACGCTTTGCGTGGACAAAGCCCAACGGACGTCGGCATCGATCACGATGCTCCGAATGCGCGACGCTTTGCGGTTACGACGCGGCGGGAACGCGGGAACTGCGATCACGCCTGCGGCATGACAGGCGTAGAAGCCAATCACAAAATCGAGCCCGGGTGGGTAGATGAGAAGCACCCGGTCACCCGGCCGAATCCCGCATCGACCCTGCAAATAACCCGCCAACCCGCGGACTTGTTCCCATAGTTGGGCGTAAGTCAGCTTGGTTTCGTTGGTTTCGGCATCGGTGAAATAATACGCGATTTCATCGGACCGAACTTCGGCCCAATGCTGGAGCACCCCGACAAAATGGTCGCGAGGTGGTACTGCGTTATTAAAAAACTGCTGCAAGTCCACGGACGTCATTCCCGCCTGCAATCTGAGTTCAAAACAGCCGCTCAGCACTTCCCCCAAAGTCGGGGGTTAGCACTCGTTGGCTCGAAAAGCCAACATCCTTGGCCAATCGGCAAAATGCCGCAGGATCGGACACCCATCGTAATCGGTGGCCGACACAATTGTTTCCTGTGGCTAAGCCCTGCTTGCCTCTTTACCGTGGCACGAAGGGATCGGTGACCAAGAAAACGCCGCTGTCTTCAATGTGGAACGAACTTTTCTAGCCAGTGGTATCGACTGACCATGAAAACGCACCCGAACCATTGTGGACGAAACTCTTGCCAGACGCACAACGACGGCGTTTCGACGAACGATCAAAACGATTGTAACGGTTCGGAGACGTAATCAATCAAATCCCAAGCCAGAATACAAGCGGTCGAATCTTCGCATTGACCAGAGTCGCTTTCGTCGGCAATGGTCACTCGACGCTGAGCTGCTCCCGCGATAGCGGGGTAATCAGCTCGATGACCGCCGCCTCGATCAATGCAGCCGCTGGCCAAGACGCTTCGCGAGTTGGCGGAGTGTTTGGCTCGCATCGTCCTCCTCCAAGCGGGCCTGGATCAGGAATGCACCGCTGGCGTCATCCCAGGCCGCATCGAGCGCCGCGTCGAACTCGGATTGAGTCCGCACCATTCGCCCCTGGGCGGTCGTGCCTTGACCCACTCCGGCGTAAATCGCTGGCAACCCAGCGTAATTCCATGGTTGGACCTCGTTGTACCGCCACTCGCCCTCGTGCAGAAACCGCTCGGTTCCATAGCCGTGGTTGTCGAGCACGATGATGATGGGGGCGTGCGAGTCTCGAATCAACGAGCTCAGTTCCTGGCCCGTCATCTGGAAGGCGCCGTCACCGACGAGCACGACGATGCGGTGGTCGGGTCGCGCGGTCGCCGCCCCCAACGCCGCCGGGACGCTGAAGCCCATCGACGTGTAGTAGGCGGGGCTCAGAAATTCTCCGTTGTCGTGGATCGTCAATTCAGTCGCCGCGAACAACGAATCGCCGACGTCGGCAATCACGATCGTGTCGCTGTCCAATCGCCGATTGATCCGCGACATGATCCAACTCGTACGCAGCGGCCCGTGTGCCTCCGCGGCAACGTCCATCGACTCCGGCCGCGGACGCTTTAGCCCCGCGGGAATCTCACGCTGATGACTGAGCGACTCGAGGCCGCTAATCCCGAGCAAGAATTGCTTGAAGTCGACATTGTGGTAATGGTGATGCGACACCCGCAATTGCTCGCTCGTGGCGTACACGCACTTGAGCGGATCAAGGTTCGCCGTGTAAACGCCGAGATTGATGTCCGTTAGAAACGTCCCCAACAACAGGATCAAATCGCTCGATTCGACAAATTCGGTGACTTGCGGATCGCCCAGCCCCCCTTCGTAAAGTCCGATGTAAAGCGGATGCCGTTCGCCAATGACACTCTTGCCGAGCATCGTCGCCGCGATCGGAATCCTAGCGGACTCGGCGATGGCGAGTAACTCGGACTGCAACCCGAAGCGATGGATCTCGACCCCGGCAACGATGACCGGATTCTTCGCTTCGTGCAAACGATCGATGGTTTCGCTCACCGCCTCAGCCGTCGCGCTCGGGTCGTACTCGTGCGGCATCCCTCGATACGCGTGAGTCACCGCTGGCACGACATGGACCATGTCTCGCGGCAATTCGATGTACACCGGTCGCTTGTATCGATAACAAACGTCGAGCACCCGATCGATCTCTGCAAACGCTCGGACCGGATCAGTCAACTCGGCGGTCGCGATCGTGAACTTTTCGAACACTTCCACTTGCGTGCGGAAATCACGGACCATGTGATGCAGCAGGGCTCCCCCGACGCGTTCTTTCACCCCGGGTGCACCGGAGATGACGACGACGGGGGATTTTTCAGCGAACGCACCCGCGATCGAGTTGCATACGCTCAACCCACCGACACAGTACGTGACACAAACGGCGCCCATGCCGCGGAGTCGTGCGTAAGCATCCGCAGCGAAGCCCGCGCAATCCTCCCGAGTGCATCCCACCACATTGATCGGGCTCTGTTCCAACTCGCTGTAGAACGCCAGCACGTAGTCGCCGGGAATGCCAAACACATCCTCAATCCCGTAGTCCTGCAACCGCCGGATCAGGTACTCGCCAATGGAAACGCTTGCTGGCATCTCGCCGAGCTGGCCCCGCTGGGACGTTGGTTTGCCCGAAGACGTCGATGGATTCACGAAACTGCACTCCCTTGTTTGCCTCGGTTATAGCTTCGGCACCGGACGTTTGGGCGCCCGCTCGAGCATTTTCTTTTGGTCGTCGCGAGGCGGTGGGGCGGGGTTGTTGTTCCCCGCGGCCATCGGTTTGGGGGGGCTCAAATCGGTGAACTCTTCTTTCCAAAGCCAACCCAGTGGCACCTCCAATTCCTGCTTGGCGAGTAATGCCCACGGCGTTCCCGCGTGTTCCTTGACGACGCTGGCCAACAAACTCTTGGCGGTGGCGGCTTCGCGTTCCCATTTGCTGCCCACCGAAATCTCATCGCTGGCTTCGAGGATCCAGGTATTATTCTTGGCGGTTTTGAAGGCCATTCCCTGCTTGGCCCGGGCGAGCATTGCATTGTAAGTTTCGGTGCGCACCTTTTGTGCCAACACGCGTCCCATCGCCAAGTCATAACCCGCTCGCCAGCGCAGGCTTTCTTCGTCATCCCGCAGCGCCAAGCCCGGCGTGAGGATCTCCGACATTCGTCCGAGCATGGGTTCGAGAACGGCTGCCGCTTGCTGGGCCGTCGTCAAGTCGCCGACCAGTTGTGCGTCTTCGACCTTGACGAACCGCGTCCGTGGTCGCGCCAGCCCCTGGGCCGGTTTCATCTGTGCAGCCGTGACGAGTGATTGGCGCAGCGGACTCGTTTTGACTTTTGTCACGTAATCTTGCGGTGATAAATAATCGGGTCGGTAGCGACTCATCACCACGGGATCAAAGAAGTATGCCAAATCTGCAGCGAAGGGATCGATCTCGCGTTGGTTGACCTTGCGGCTCACGTTCCGATTCGGGTGGACGGTAAAGTAGATGCCGCCGGTCTCGTAACACATGCGAGTGAGCGCATACGGACCGAAGCCGCTATCGATCACGGGTTCCTCTTTAAAGTCACCGGTGAAACCCACTTGCACACGTTCGGGCAAGAACGTCTCGGGACCCTGATCCACCTCCGCCCACTGGGGTGATTGATCAAACTTCGGATCGGGATCGACGTACTTGACCAACGTGTGGTCTTGTCCGAACGGCGCCGGCACGCCGATCACATAAACAGGAATGCCCGACTTGCGGCACGCCGCAATCGCTGGCTCGAGATGTTCCGTATCATCACCGCGCTCGTCCGTCACGACGACAAACAACACGTTACGACGCGGCTCATTGCCACTGATGCGTCGACGCAAGTCCTTGTACTCCGCAGCCGCAGCTTGGACGGCTGTGAACACGCGTTCGGTACCCGTCGTGTCGACCTCAATACCGGCGACGATCGACTTGATCTCTTCCAGGTCGTCCGTCGGATCTTCCGTGTACAGTTTCACTTGGCTGCCGAAACCGATCACGCTGGTGAGCAGCGGGATGTCGTTGCTGTTCTGGCGAAACACTTTCGCACCGCTGCGCTCGACGATTCCGAGCTCCGTGTAGATGCGATCAAACCGTTCGCGGATTTCGGCTCGCTGGCGATGCAATGAACCGCTCTGGTCGAAGAGCCAAACCACGAGCGTCGGTCGTTCTTCAAGACTCTTGAGGATCTCGAAAGTGATGCGGTCGACCGCTCCCGCAGCCCCTTGAGTTCCCTCGCCGACTTTGCCCTTTTGATCGACCAAGCGATCCATCGGCGCGACCGCCTGCACGAACATTTTGTTCACCATGATGTCGCCAAAATCTGTCGACTCCATCTCGATCGGATTGGGAATTTCGGCGATCTCGGCGAACGATTCCGCCGACGCGGCCGCCATCTCGAACTGGGCCAAACCGCCCGCGCCGACCGCTTCCTGGGGCACTTCGCTGGTGATCACTTCTTCAATCAGTTCGACACGGTCCTGGGTGTAGTCCGGCGGCGTCGCAACGATCACCACAGCTTCGGGGTCCGTGGGGCGGGTCAAGGGCACCAGCGCGAGCGTCAAGATCACGATCAAGTGGACCAACATGCTGCCGATCAGTGCCGTGATCTCCGATCCCACCCAAAACGGTTCATCATCGAACTCCTCTTCCGTCCAAGCATCAACCTTGCCCACCTTAACGCCACCTACTTTGGTTAACCTTTCCAGTGGAATGGACCCAGTGGCAAAATCAGTCGTCGTTGTCGGAGAAGCGGTTGCCATACCATCGACTGGGTTGAAATGAGGTTGGGGTGACGTGTCGCGGCGTTGATTTTAGGCCACAAAACGGACCGTTATTGTAACCTGGATTGAGAACCATTGCACGCTGTGCGTATGATCCTCAGGAACGCTCGCCGAGACGGTTCGTACTCAAGCTGGACCGCTGCGGGGGGCTATTCAAAGTCTCACGATTCATCCACAACCATCGTTTTAAGAGTCGTGAGATTCGGTTCCCGAGGTAGCCTCCGGTTGCGGCCGGCGACCGGGATCGTGCGATGTCGTTTAGTTTTCCCCAAATTCAGCTGCAGGCGGAATCATTTGAGCAACCGATTGATTGCGATCGGCGATATTCACGGCTGTCCCGTCGCCCTTCAAACGCTCATTGACGCGATTCAGCCGGATTCGACGGATATCGTTGTGACGCTCGGGGACTATGTCGATCGTGGCCCGAATTCCCGCGCCGTGGTCGATCTGCTCATCGAACTGGGAAAACGCACACAATGGGTCGGGCTGCTGGGGAATCATGAAGAAATGATGTTGGCCGTCGTTCGCGGCGAGGAGCCCCATCACGGTTGGCTCCGGCACGGCGGTGTCGAAACCCTCGAAAGCTACGGCTTTGATGGCAATCTCGACTTCTTGCCGCCCGAGCACTTGGAGTTCTTTAACTCACTCGGCGATTACTTCGTCCATGACGAGTTCTTTTTCACTCACGCCGCCTACGATCCGAAGCTAGAACTCGAAAACCAGCCGGTGGAAATGCTCCGTTGGTATTCGCTCTCCGCGGGTGATCCCGGCCCTCATCGCAGTGGAAAGACCGCCGTCGTTGGGCACACCGCGAACCGCGATGGCGAGATTCTCGACCTGGGCTACCTGATTTGCTTGGATACCTATTGCTACGGCGGTGGTTGGCTCACCGCCATGGACGTGCTCAGTCGAACGGTTTGGCAAGCTTCGGAAGATGGCGAGCTCAGGTAACTCTGGGGCTGCATAACCGTCAAATCTTGCCGAGTTTGTTCAACCGGAACGATCGATTCGGTCGAAGTGACTGCTAGGGTTCTCCACGGTCGGGGTGCTCGGTTTGAGTCATCAAGCCGGTTACGACGACCGCGGCGAACATCATCGCGCAGCCCGTTCAAGACCGGTGGTTTGATGTTCACACGTCGTCAATCAATCTCGCTGATTTCAGCTTTTCACGCAGCAATTACCGTCGTGCTCTTCACGAGCTCCGCGTCGGCCCAGATCGTGCGATCCAAAAAGCCGGATCGGGGCGTCTACCAGCCTCCATCAACGCCGCGCGACGTGGCTCCCACGAGCGACCTGGATTCGCCCGATCCACCTCCGCTTCTACCGCAGCCGGCTGCCGAAATTCGTCGCGAGCGACCCAACCACATCCTCGATGCTCGCGGTACGGATGCTCGGGTGGTTGCAACCCAGGGTAGTGCCGTTGAAGCCGGCGAGCGCCTCGAAACGAGCCCACGCAGCCAGCCTCGGGGCGGCCCGCTGGTGGAAGCGAGATTGGACGAATCCGGCGGCTACCACCGCGTCGATGTCGGGGGCGGTAAAGCGACGCGCGAGATTCTCGACGAGAGCCTCGGCTCGCAACTGCGTCAAGTGAGTCACCACGAAGTGCGACTGACCCGCCCCAGCGCCCGCCTCATTCCCTCCCAGTCCGCCGCTTGGACACAACCGGGATCCGGTTGGGAGCACGACGGTTCGATGGGGCCCATTGAAAATCACGGCGGCCCGATGGAGTATTCCGGGGATGGCTGTGGTTGCGAAACGTGCGATGCCGGCCTGGGCGGCGGCTGCGACGGCTATCTTTCCCCGGGCCGTGGCTCGATTTGTGGCCTGGGCGGGGGTTGTGGATGCAATGCTTGTGGCGGTGCGGCGCTGGGCGACATTCGCAATGGCCGCATATGCATGGATTGTGACCAATGGTTTGGCAGCGTCGAATTGCTGCTGATGTTCCGAGATGGCATTCGCATGCCGTCGCTCGTCACCGATGGTGGCACCAACGTGCTCGCGGGCAACCGAAACGAGTTTGACAAAATGACGGCCGGCGGGCGTTTGACGTTGGGGACATGGTTGGACTCGTCTCAATGTCGCAGCCTCGTTTTTCGTGGCTGGTATGGCGGTCACCAATCCTACGGCTTTGAAACCGACAACCTGCGAACGCCGACGATTGCCCGACCGTTTTTGAACGTGACTGACAATGCTGCTCCCGTGCAAGATCGCTTGCTCGTCGCGGCGCCGCAGCGCAGCAACGGCAGTATCGCGGTGAATGCCGACAGTGACGTTTACGGTGGCGATGTCTCCGTCCGTCAGTTTTGGGTCGGCGGACTCGGCGCGACCATCGACGTGCTGTACGGCTATCAATACATGGGACTTCGTGAGTCGCTATCGATCGACACCAACTCGGTGGTGATCAACCAGTTCCCGACACCCGTCGGAACCGTCCAATCCGTCCGCGATTCGTTCGAGGCCGACAACCAATTCCACGGCGGGCAACTCGGTTTGGCGATGCGTTACCAAGAGAACTGCTGGACGTTCAACGGTTTGGTCAAGACTGGCTTCGGTGCTATCCGTCGCACCGCGGACCTCGCTGGCCAGACCACGACGATGGTGGGGAACGACAGCGATACGAGCAACGAGGGTTTCCTCGTCCAGAGCACGAACTCCGGTAAACGGACAAACAGCACGTTTGGCTGGGTCCCGGAATTGGATCTCACGCTCGGTTGGCACCGTTACCGTCGCTTTGACGTGACGGCGGGATACCACTTGATGGCAATGACCGACGCCTTGCGAGTGTTCGACACGGTGGACCCCGATTTGGCGGTTAACAGTGCCACGAATCCCACGGGTCAACAGCGACCGGAATTGCAATTAAGCTATGACACGTTCTTTGTTCATGGCATCCACTTTGGATTGCAGTATCACTATTAGTGACCAAGGTTGTTCCACATTGTCAGGCACCGTTGACCCCACCGGGTCCCCCGATCGGTTTTCATCCGCGCCCATCTCTCGTTTGGTCGGTTTCCGCGTCGAACCCGGGGAAGGACCGTCGGCGACGGTGAGGATCCAGTGCACATCGAGCCATCACAATCCGATGGGACGTGTTCACGGTGGTCTCGTCGCCGCGCTCGCGGACGCCGCCATGGGTATCGCCTTCGGTCGCACCTTGTTCGAGAGCGAAGACTTTTCGACGATCGAGATGAAGGTCAATTTCATCCGGCCTGTGAAGGAAGGATTACTCACCGCCACGGCCAGTGTCGTCGAGCGAGGTTTGCGAATCGGGTTCGTGCAGTGCTCGATCACGAACGAGAAGGGTAAACTCGTGGCTACGAGCACCTGCACCTGCACCGTCATCTCGAACTCTTAGGCGAGATGTCCGCATTCCGATCATCCCTCACTGGCTAAGTCTCGTGGCCGTTCCGCCATTTTCTCGTGAGCGTTGCTACCGAGCTCATGGTTGAGGATCTCCAGCAGCGTTTGCAGGAACACGACGACCATCGGTCCGACCACGATCCCAACGGGGCCGAAGACTTGGACACCGCCGATCACGCTCAGCAGCGCGAACAACGGATGCAATTGCGAACGTCCATGCAGCACATAGACCTTGATCACATTGTCGATCGACGACACGACGAGTGCCCCGAAAATCGCCAACCCAATCGCGGCCCCAAAGCGCTGATCAACCGCGCCCAACCACAAGGCGCAGGGTATCCATACGGACGCCGCGCCGAGAAACGGAACGAGGGCCATCAGGCTCGTGATGAGAAACAAAAGGACGAGTGACTCAAGGCCGGCAAAAGAGTAGGCGAGCGTCGCCAGTACACCTTGAGCCAGCGCACTGAGCACACTGGCGAGGACCACCGCTCGACTCGTGCGATCGAATTCAAGCAGCAGTCTGCGCTCGTAGTCGTCATCCAGCGGACTCAATCGCATCAAGGTCCGGATCATGGCGGGACCATCGAC
>JBBSJZ010000063.1:0-17176 GCA_038256795.1 Pirellulales bacterium
TATCGACCGCCCGGTGTCGATTTTTCGCATCCGCAAATCTTTGATAGCGACACAGTCCTCGGCATCGCGGAGAAGCCGACTTCGATGTGCGTGTATGGCGCCGGCGTGATCGGGACTGAGTATGCGTCGATGTTTCGCAATCTCGGGATCAAGGTCAACTTGATCAATACGCGTGAGAAGCTGCTCGAATTTCTCGATGACGAGATCATTGATGCCTTGTCGTATCACCTCCGCGACCAAGGCATGATCATCCGTCATAACGAAACGATGGAAAGGATCGAGGGCACCAATGATGGTGTCATCTTGCATCTCAAGAGCGGCAAACGTGTCAAGTCGGATGCACTGCTTTGGGCGAACGGGCGCAGCGGCAATACCGAAGATTTGGGGCTCGAGAATCTGGGGCTCGAAGCGGACAGCCGTGGCCAACTCGTCGTCGATGAACAGTTTCAAACGGCGCTCGATCACGTCTACGCCGTCGGTGATGTGATCGGCTACCCGTCGCTCGCCAGCGCCGCTTACACCCAGGGTCGCGCCGCGGGTATGCACATCCTCGGCCAAAAAGAAGGCAACTTACGCGTCAATGATATCCCAACCGGGATCTACACGAGTCCCGAGATCAGCAGCGTCGGCAAGACGGAGCGAGAATTGACGGCTGCGTGCATTCCCTATGAAGTCGGCCACAGTCAGTTTAAAAGTCTGGCGCGAGCCCAGATCACGGGCGAGACGACCGGGATGCTCAAATTGCTATTTCACCGCGAGACGATGGCCATCCTTGGCGTGCACTGTTTCGGCGCCAACGCGTCGGAGATCATTCACATCGGCCAAGCGATCATGAATCAACCGGAGGGCCACAACTCGATCGAGTACTTCATCGAAACGACCTTCAACTATCCGACGATGGCCGAAGCGTACCGAGTCGCGGCACTCAACGGTGTGAACCGCTTGTTCTGATGTGGCTCAGGATTGATGTGGCTCAGTGATGAATGCCGCTGGCGGTGATCCTGAACACGTTCAAGTCGAAGGCTTCGATCTTGCCACGGATGGTGACGACGTCGCCTTTGTTCAGTGCAAAAAGCTCTTGAGCGCCGAGTGGCAGCACCACGCCACTCGCATCAACGAATTGCACGAAGGCTTTCGGAGCCATCGCGGCTTTGCGTTTGCAAAACGGACAATTGTCAGCATGCTCGGGATCGTCGTGACCCTTCTCCGGTAGTACTGAGAGCAGGAAGCCCGCTTGACCGGGCTCCCAAGGTTCTTGGTTCTCGGCAAAGATGCGGCCGACCAAATTCACTTCATCTCCGAGTTCACCCGCCTCAAACTGTTCAGCCGCTTCAGCTAGCGTCAATGCCGGGGAAGGTGCCACGGGCAACGTCAACGCTTCACGCTGGCGAAGTAGCTCGGGCGAGATCTTCGATCCGACGTCGCAACCGATGAAGGTAACGAGCATCAGTACCACTGCTGTACTCCAACTTCGAATCACTTGCCGATCCCCTGCAGCGTCGTGAACGCGTCATCAATCTCGGATTGGATGGTTTCGTACTTCACTTCATCGCCACCGTGCATGGAACCGTCGAGTTTCTCATAGGCATCGAACAATTTGTCCGTGGCCGCAGCGACGGCTTCCTTGCTGGCATCGTCCTCGGTCACCTTGCCCGCCAAGTCGGGTAAAGATTCGAGTACGTGTCCGACTTCATGCAGTGCATCGTGTGCGTCGTCGGGGTCTCCGGTGGTGAACGCGGTTTGAATTTGTGTCTTGAACTCTGACAATTGCGTCATCGCATCCGCAAACGTCTCCGGATGCTCGTGACCGTGATCATCATCGTGGTCCTCCGGTGGCAATCCGATCGGAGTTGTCGCGGTCGACTCGGTCTTGGAACAACCGACAAGCGATGCCGGAACAACCAGTGCTGCGAGGACTGCGAGCACGAGCATGAATGTCGGCAAGCCGATAAGGAAAGAAAATACGGAACGTTGCATGGCACGATTGCCTTGATTGGGAGTGGTAAGGACGATTCCTGACGAATTGTACCGTGTTGTGCCGTCAAGCGTGTCTAGGAAGATACAAATCAATTTGGTCCTCAGCAAAAATACGAAACTTTACGCCGTGTCGCCAAAGTTCGTAGTAAGCCGCAAAGGGATCATCGCCCACGATCAACGCGTTTGCCTTCGCCGCATCACGGCACATCGGCCACATCAAGTAATCTCGCAAGTGAGCGTCACAGGCGATGAAGTAGTACGCCGGACGCAACAGTTCGAGTGACGTCGAATGCACGGCCAGTGGCGTCAGTAGCTCGGGGATAGCCGATTCGAATGTTTTGAGCAATTCACTTTTCTCGTCCGGGCCTTTGGGGTGCTTCGGGGCGATGCCTTCGAGCACTCGGATGCGAATCTCGCGAGCCAGAGCATTGCCGACGGTTTCGTTGGACAGCGTGGCGGCGAGTTTCTCGAGTTCGTCGAGCCACTCACGGGCGGTGGATTCGGCGACGACGGGATCCAGTGGTCGGGGTTGTCGCACGATAAAGTAAGCGTCTCGCCCGCCCTGGGGACGCAGGTCCTCGCCACAGTCGCGATACAACCGTTCGAGTCGCCGATAGAGTTCCCCCGCGATCGGTAGCCCACCCAATGCGTCGTCAACGCCGACGCCGTCCGGACGAAAGGCTTGAAACATGCCGATGAGTGAATCGGGATCGGGCGGCGCCTCTGGGTCGAGTCGGGCGGCGGTTCGGCACTGTTCGAAAAGTTTGTTTCGGTCCACGATTGCGTCCACTCACGTGTATGATGGCTGGGCGGCGAGAAACCGACCCCGATCTCGATGTCATCCGACGATGACTTACGGTAGGGAAGGAAACAACCCCGCCGCCGCTGCAGTCCTCGTCGTGCCGCCCGCAGAGCCCATAACCCACCGGTCGATCATGGTCAAACTCGCCGTTTATCTGTTCTTGACGCTTGTGTTCATTGCCTCGCAGGCACAAGCCGCTGACAAGCCTCCCAACGTGTTGTTCATCATTTCCGATGACCTGAACAATAACCTAGGCTGCTATGGCGACGTGCAAGCTAAGACGCCGAACATCGACAAATTGGCCGCTCGCGGCGTTCGATTCGAGAGGTCGTATTGCACGTTCCCGCTCTGTGGGCCGAGTCGCAATTCATTGCTCACGGGACTGTATCCCAATAGCACGGGTATCTTCGAGAATTCACAAATCTTTCGGCAAACGATTCCGAGTCAATTGAGCTTGCCGCAAGCCTTCCGTTTGTCCGGCTACTTCGCCGCTCGGATAGGTAAACTCTATCACTACAACGTTCCCAATTCGGTCGGCACCAACGGACACGATGATCCCGGATCTTGGGAATTGGAGTTGAACCCCGCCGGGGTGGATCGATTGGAAGAAGAGCCGAATATCTTCTCGCTCCAGCCAGGCCAATTCGGTGGCACGCTGAGTTGGTACGCGTCACCCAAAAGCGACGAACACCATACGGATGGGCTCAATGCCGACGACGCGAATTGGGTGCTCGAGCGCTGCGCCGCGAAGCGTGATCGCCCCTTCTTTCTCGCCCTGGGTTTCTTCCGACCCCACACACCCTATGTCGCTCCACGGGTTCCCTACTTCGATTGGTATCCGGAGTCGGAGATGCGAATCGTTCCCAATATCCAGGAGGACCAAGCTGATATCCCGGCCGCCGGATTGGCGAGTTATAAGCGAGAGCAAGATGGGATGAGCGATGATTTGCGGCGTCAAGCGTTGCAGGCGTACTATGCCAGTATCAGCTTCATGGATGCGCAGGTCGGCAACGTGATCGAGACGCTCGACCGACTCGGGTTAGCCGACGACACGATCATTGTCTTCACAAGTGACCACGGATATCACACGGGCGAACACGGCTTGTGGCAAAAACGCAGTCTGTTCGAGGAAAGCTCGCGCGTGCCGATGTTGATCGTCGCTCCGGGGATGGCTGGCGCCGGTGGCGTTGCGTCATCACCCGTGTCCCACGTCGATTTGTTCCCTACGCTTGCGGAACTTTGCGGCGTGCCTAAGCCTGAGAATTTGCAGGGCCAAAGCTTGGTGCCGATGCTGCAGGACCCGGGCACCGCCGGGCGAGGCTGGGCCCTCACCCAAGTCGATCGAAATCGAGGCAAGAAACGAGGCGATGCCGGAAAAAATGAGGGTCGCAGTGCGACGCGTTACTTCGGATACAGTTTGCGGACAGCGGAGTATCGCTTCACGCTCTGGGATGACGGTGCCGAAGGTCGTGAATTGTACGACCACCAGCGCGATCCGCATGAACTCACGAATCTTGCGGACAACCCTAAGTACACGGCGACGGTGACGCGGTTGACCGAGCAACTCCAAGCGGCAGTTGAGTCGACGTTACCCGCGTCCGGCAAATCGCCGGCAGTCTCCAGCAATTTGTGGGCACCGAATTTAACGCGGCCGTGACGAAAACGAGGCGAGCACGATCGCCTCGTTTTAGAAAACAAGATCTCAAAGCTTGCCATCGTCAGGCGTTCGTCCGAGCACGATATCGAAATTGCACGCGAACTCACCCAGCTTGGAATCCGGCACTTTCTTGAAATCGCCAAGGATCAATTCACGATTGACTCGGTCGCCAGCGTTTTTGAAAACTCCATCGCGGTCGTTGCCCTCGTGGCCGCGAATCATCAACTGCGTCGTGAGCACATCGTGATCATTCCGTTTGATCTTGATGTGAATGTGGGGCGCCGGGCGACCGGGATAAGGCACCGGCTTGATCGTGCGAAAACGGTAGCTGCCGTCGGCTGCCGTCTCGAATCTGCCAAAGCCTTGAAAGTGTTGGTCCTGCTGGTTCTTCTTCGGATCGCTGTCGCGCGAATGCAAGTAGACCGCATTGGCATCGCACTGCCAAATTTCGATCGTCGCGTTTCGCACCGGCGATCCGGCGGCGGTGAGAATTTTCCCAGTCAGGTGCGTGATCTCGCCGACGGCGGGCGTTGTGCTGTCCTTGATGATGATCAGATCGTTGTCTTGATCCAATGGCAAATGATCGGGATAGAACGGACCTTCCGTCAACGAAGGTGTCGCCATCAATTCTTCGGCGAACAGACCCGGGTTAGCGAACAAGGTCGCGCCACCAGCGACCAGGATCGACCGTCGGGAGATACTCGTATCCAAGTTAAAACGTGACATCGTGAATCGTCCTCAAAGGAGCAGAATGTGGGATGAGCGGGGCGCAATCGGTGAGCCGTATTCTACTCGTTGCGAAGGCCACAGAATTCCGCTGCCCGGATTCCGCTGCCAGAATTGTGCCGCTTCAAGGAGTGCACCACTCGGACGTGACGCAGACGTCATAGGCCCACTGGGTCGTTGTCGTGCCGATGGGCTCCGGCGGAGTGATCACGACACGGGCGGACTCGGTCGCGGCGCTGACGTCGCCCAGGTGTGCCAAAACTTTCATGCTCGCGGTTCCGGGCTGAGTCGATGCGAGGTCGTAAGTGCTCCGGCAATTCACGGGGTTTGCTTTGCTGCGACATGCCAGCTCGATTCTGAGTGCATCGAGATGATCGCGGCGAGTCCCACGAACGCTAATGCTCCAGTGCCCACGACCCGCGGCCCCGACACCGAGCAAAACATCACGGCCATCGATCGTTTCGAGTGACAATTGCTGGATCGGCGGCGATGTCGGCCAAGCGTCGTCGCCGCCGCCTTCGACGCTGGCAAGCACTTCACTTTCGGCACTGCGGATGACGTGCGTGTATCGATCAACGTGCCACGTGAATTCGATCGTCAGCAGCCCCCCGGGTGATTGCATGGAAAGTGGCGCCATCATGATGCACGCGCGATCGTTTCGAGGGCGACGAACCCGCGAAGGAGTTTGAGCCCATCGGCTTGGCTCTTCTCAGGGTGAAACTGGGTCGCGTAAAGATTGCCACGCTGGACCATTGCACAGAATGGACCGCCATAATCGCATTGCATCGCGACGACCGAGGGATCCGACGGACGCACGTAGTACGAGTGCACAAAGTAAAAATGGGTGCCATTCGGGATCTCATTGACGACCGGTGACGGGTGCGAAACGGTGACCGAGTTCCAGCCCATGTGCGGGACCTTGTACTCGCGCCCCAGTTCAAAGCGGACGACATCGCCAGCGATGATCCCGAGTCCCTCGTGCTCGCCGTGCTCAAAGCCGCGATCGAACAGTAATTGCAACCCGAGGCAAATCCCCAGGAAGGGGCGATCGGAGGCGACGAAGTCACGGATCGGCGATACTAAATCACGCCGTCGCAATTCCATCATCGCGTCACCGAAAGCGCCAACGCCTGGCAGGATCAATTTGCTCGCGGCGGCGATCTCGTTCGGATCGGACGAAACAACGGCCTCGCCACCCGCCCGCTCGATAGCTTTTTGCACGCTCCGCAGGTTTCCCATTTGGTAGTCGACGATGGTGATCATGAAGCGACTTCGGCTCAAATTAGGGATGAAATGCATCGTCGCAGCGGCGTCGGCTACGACAATCGCGCGAGGACTTGCGCAAATGGGACACGGTCACAGATTCCAAAGTTCGCGTTGCGGGTCAACCGGGCGCGGACAAAATGGGGCGAAGACAACCCGCATAGAAATCGTGCTTGATCTCGCGGACTTGTAAAGTGGTCGGGGTACTGCTTCGCGACATCTTGCACGGCTTTGAGCGCCGAGGAACCGATTTTCGCGTTACCGTTGGCCGGTAACTCGAGCGGACCGTCACCGCGACACGCCGTGCAGCGGCCACAGGGTGCTTCGAGAGTTTCGCCAAAGTGCGACGAAAGTTGGGCCGCTTGGCACGAATCGCCGCGTGCGAGACCGACCACGTCATCCAGCCGAGCAATCTCGTCGGTTTCGCGATCGGTGAGTCGTTTGAAGTAGGCGTCGGCGAGTGTCTTGGGTGAATCGGGGCGGCGCAACCAGCGATAACCGTGAACGAGGTCCGTGACTTGGACTTCGATCCAGCCCGCTTCGGCCATCTCGTCGATCGCCTGGACGATTTGCCCACGCTCGACCTCGAGCCGACGCGTTGCCACCGCCATGTCCAGAAGAAACCAAGTCCGTCCCTTGGCCAACGAACCGAGCACACCCCCGATGAACTTGCGACGCTCGCCGGTGTAGTGCTTCAGTATCGTTTGTGACGTGACCTTGGGTTGAATCTTGAACGTGTCGTAGCGTGGCGATGTCGATTTGAGGTAGCCATCGAGCTCCAAGTACGTGATCAGCGTGCGGATGACGAGGATGCGAATGTCGGTCTCGTTGGATAACTTGTAGTGCGACAGGTGGAATGCATCCGCCTGGCCCACGAGCACTTCCATCAGCCGTCCGATGGCGTGTCGTGACGGCGTGTCCCCGTAGGTGAAATTCTCCAGCACGACGCGGTCTTCGGGTACAAGCAGCAACTCGCAAACCGCGTCCTCGCCATCGCGTCCCGCCCGGCCAATTTCTTGCGCGTAAGCTTCCAACGACTTGGGCGGATTGTAGTGATAGACATAGCGAATGTTGGACTTGTCGATACCCATCCCGAAGGCGATCGTGGCGACGATGATCCCGGTCGTTGAATCAACGAATGATTGCTGAATCGAGGCGCGAACATCGCTATCGAGTCCCGCGTGGTACGCCGTGGCCGCGAACCCATCGGCCGTCAATCGCTCGGCGATCTCTTCGGCCGTCCGTTGCAACGAAACGTAGACAATCGTCGATCCCGGTTGACGCGAGCGAAGTCGAGCGGTGAGCTGCGGATACTGCGTCTCGCTATCGACCACCGAGCTGCGCAGTTCCAAGTTCGGTCGAAAAAACCGTGTGCGGATCGCATCGCCGTCCTCGATCGCGAATGCCTCACAGATGTCCGCGAGCACGCTCGGTGTCGCGGTCGCGGTCAGCGCCAAGACACGCTCGGCAGCGAGGTCCCTCGTCAGTTCGGCGAGCTTCAAATAGTCCGGCCGAAAATTGTGTCCCCATTGACTGATGCAGTGAGCTTCGTCGATCGCGAACAGCGACACGTGCAACGTCCCCAAAGAGACGATGAATCGCTCGTTGAAGAATCGTTCCGGCGCGACGTAGAGCATCCGAATCGAGCCGTCGCGAATACCTCGCATCGCCGCGGCAACTTCCTTGCCGTCCAGCGTCGAATCCAATCGCGCCGCGGGAATGCCTCGCGCGGCGAGCGCATCGCACTGGTCCTTCATCAAGGCGATCAGCGGCGAAACGATCACCGTCGTTCCCTCCAGCATCAAACTCGGCAATTGATAGCACAAGCTCTTGCCACCACCGGTCGGGAACACCGCGGCCACGTTCTTGCCCGCCAACAATCGTTGAATCACCGCGTGCTGGCCTTCTCGAAACTCGTCCATGCCGAAGCGAGATTTGAGCAAGACCTTCGGATCGCTCACCGGGCCGGCCGCCGCTGACTTGGACTGAGTCGGCGCCAGCGAAGTTTTTGCCGGAGCCGAACTCGCCGTACGTTTCGCCATAATGTTCACTCCGTCGATGATTGAATTCGAGATCGCATCGCTGTTATACCCGAGTCTTCCCAACCCGAGTCTTCGCGTCGAAATCGCCCTGATCAACGACTAGCATCGTCCCTTCGACCGTCCCTCCGTGTGGTCGTCGGCTTGACGCCCCCCAGAACTTGGAATACGATGATCGCTGTTGAGATTGATTCTCAATAACATCTTTGTAGCCAGCCAGACGGCGGTCCGCTTGCGGACAGCAGCCGCAGCCAGCGAATGGATGGGGTAACCGCGCGACGATTTTCCGTTGCCGCCCCAGGACACATTTCACTCGCTCAAGATATCTGCCATGTCACGTTTGACGGTTACGATCGCCCGGTCACGCACTTGTAAAACGCATCGCTGGGCATTCACGCTCGTCGAGTTGCTCGTGGTGATCGCGATCATAGGGATTCTCATCGGGTTGTTGCTGCCGGCCGTCCAGGCGGCTCGCGAGGCGGCGCGGCGGATGAGTTGCTCCAACAACATGAAGCAAATTCTGCTGGCCACGCACAACTACCATGACACGTTTCGCCAATTTCCGTCGGGTGGGAATTACCGCACGGATCAACCCAGTTTCGCGTGGTCATTGCAGGCCAGCATTCTGCCGCAACTCGAGCAATCTGGGTTGCAAGATTTGATCAAGTGGGACGTTCCCTACAGCCGACAAACGGCGGTGTCGAGCGTCCGCGTCCCGACGTACATGTGTCCGAGCGAAGTGAATGACCGCTTGCGGCCCGATCCTCAACCGGCGGATCCCAACTTCGCTCATTATCCGCTGAACTATGTCGCGAACATGGGTGAGTGGTTCATCTACGACCCAGTCCGCCGAGTTGGCGGTACGGGGTGGGTGTATCCGACCAGCCGCACGAGCTTTGCCAGTCTGCTCGATGGTGCCTCGAACACGCTCGCGTTCGCTGAGGTGAAGGCTTACACACCGTACCTGCGAGATGGGCTGAGTCCCGTTGCCATGAACGTTCCGACACCGACCGATCCGCTCGTCGTCGCCGGCTTCGGAGGCAGTTTTAAGTCGAACTCGGGGCACACCGAGTGGGTCGATGGCCGCGTTCACCAGACCGGATTCACGACGACATTCGGACCGAACACGAAAGTGATCTATGAGAACGGCGGCACGGAGTACGACATCGATTTTAACTCATCGCGTGAAGGGATCACCATCACCAGTCCCACGTACGCGTCGGTCACGTCGCGAAGCCACCACGTCGGTGGGGTGCAAACGGGATTCGTCGATGGCAGCGTTCACTTCATCACGAGTTCAATTGATCTGGTCACGTGGAAAGCACTCGGCACTCGTGCCAATCACGAAGTCGTCGGCAACTTGGATTAAAGCACATCGATGAACGCGCGCATCCACGCCGGGTGCGCCGGCCAGGCCGGTGCGGTGACGAGTTTGCCGTCCGTGTGGGCGCTGGAGAGCGAAGCGTTCGGCTGGACGTAGTGACCGCCCGCCACTTTCACTTCGGCGCTACAGGCCGGATAGCAACTGCAGTGCCGATCTTTAAGCACGCCGGCGGCGGCTAGAATTTGAGGTCCGTGACAAATGGCGGCGATCGGCTTGTCGGCGTCATTGAAGTGCCGAACGAGGTCAAGCACTTGCTCATCGAGCCGCAGGTATTCGGGCGCACGTCCACCCGGGATGACGAGCGCGTCGTAAGTGTGCGGGTCCAGCGACGCGAAGTCCGCGGTGATCGCAAAACGATGGCCTGGCTTTTCCGAATACGTTTGATGGCCTTCAAAGTCGTGAATCGCGGTGGCCACGTGGTCGCCCACTTTCTTATCGGGGCATACGGTATCGACCGTGTGTCCGAACGTCTGCAGAATCTGCATCGGCACCATCGCCTCGTAGTCTTCGACGAAGTCGCCGACCAACATCAAAATCCGTCTCGCAGTCATTCGTAGTCTCGGGGATCATATGGAGGGTTCGTGGTGATGGGAACATTCAGGGCACCGACCGGAGTCGGCACCACGATCACGCTAGGTTGATCGTTGTTGTCGTTTCCACAATGTTCATTGCTTTGGCGTCCGAGGAGTGGAAAGATGGAGGTTGGACTCAAACGGACCCCGCATCGTGCCTTGGCCAGAATGCACAGCGGGGCCCAGCGTAGCGACCCGTTACATCCGCAACAACCATTTTCGCGATCAAGTTACGAGGAATCCCGATGCCACAACTCAAGTCCGAACAACTCATTCTGCGTGGTACTCGCTTCGATGTCCACTCGCTCGAATTAATCGGTGACGACGGGAAAACGTACCACCGTGAGGTGATTCGGCACCCGGGAGCCGTCGTGCTGCTGCCGATTCTCGATCGCGATCACCTCGTGATGATCGAGAACCACCGGCCGACCGTCGGCGAGACGTTACTCGAGCTACCCGCCGGCACCCGAGAGCCCGATGAGTCGGCCGAGGCGACGGCAGCCCGCGAGTTGATCGAGGAGACAGGCTATCGCGCAGGCGTCTTGGAACCTGTGCACGAGTTCTACTCGGCGCCTGGCATTTGTGACGAACTGATGCACCTCTACGTCGCGCGTGAGTTGACCTTGGGTGAGCCGAATCGCGAGGCTGTGGAGCAGATCACCAACCGGATCGCCAGCCGCCAAGAGATTGTCGACTGGATCGCCGCGGGGAAGATTCGCGACGCGAAAACACTCATCGGTCTGTACGCGTTTCTCTACTCAAAGTCCATTTTTGGTGACTGAAATTCAAATTTACCGGGGAAACGCTGACAACTTGCTGAAATTGAACTGAAATTTCGATCGAAACCCAGCCTGCGGATCACGGTTCAATAGACTATGACCATGCAAAAAAATCATCTCATCGTTTTGGTTTTGACCCTTCTCGCAACTCCCACGTGGGCCCAGCCGCCTGGGGGCGGCGACCGGGGTGGATTCGGCGGTGGCTCGCCATTTGGAGGTGGCGAACGCGGTGGTGATCGCGGCGGACCTCCGGGCGGCGGTGATCGCGGCGGATTCGGCGGCGGACCTCCGGGCGGTGGTGATCGTGGCGGTGGTGGCGAACGTGGCGGCTCGCGTGGTGGATTCGATCCGACGAGTTTTCTCAGCCGCTTGGATGCCAACGGCAACGGTGTACTCGACCCCGAAGAACAACAGGGGCCGGCCCAGTTCATCATCAGCCGGCTGCAGCGTGAGGGCGTCAAGGTCGAAGCGGGTAAGCCGATCTCGCTCAAGATCATCACCAAAGGTTTTGAGGACATGCAAAAGAACCGCGAGTCCGGCGGTAGTGAAAGTTCACGCGGAGCCAGCGGCGAACCCGAAGAGCCTCAGTTGCTCGTGCCGGGATTCGGATTGTCGCTCGAGGAGATGCCGACGCCACCGCTCGGTTTTGGTGTTGCCGCGGAAATGCTGGCGACGCCCACTGCCCCGGAGGATCTCCGCGAAGCAGAAGAGAGACTGCGCCGCTACGATGGCAACAAAGACGGCTTCTTGAGCAAGGAAGAAGCGAGCCGATTGACCGGCGCCATGGATTTTGACCGGAATCGCGACGGCAAGCTCTCCGCCAGCGAACTCGCCGTTCGCTACGCCCGTCGCCGCACCGCGGCGGACACCAAAACCGATCGACGCGATGATCGTCGTGATCGCCAGGCGGATGCCGCCGCAACCGTCGTCGACGTTTACGACGGCCGAAAGTCGTACCGCGTGCTCCCCGGCAACGGCACTGAAGGATTACCCGGTTGGTTCTCGGATCGAGATGCATCGAAAGATCGCCAAGTCTCGATGGCCGAATATGCGAGCGATTGGAACGAAGACGTGGTCAAGGAATTCTTTAGCTTCGATCTCAACGGGGATGGCGTGATCACTGAAGCCGAATGCCTCCGCGCCGTCACCAATGGCTCCCAAGCACGACTCGCCTCTTCGTCGCCAAGCGGCCCAGCTAGCTCTCCCGCGAGCATCGCATCCGCAGCGGATTCGTCCAGCAGCTCGACACCGGAGACCACCAGCGTCGGGCCCGTCGACGACAAGATGATGAAGACCGCTGAGAAGATCATCGGTCGCTATGACAAGAACGGTGATGGAGCTCTCACGGCCGCCGAGTGGGAATCGATGCTGATGAACCCCAGCGCCGCCGATACCGACCGCGATGGCCGCGTGACCATTCTCGAATACGCGAACTCACTGCAACTGCGGTACAAACGATCGCAGTGACGCACGTGGCAACTCTCTCTGCACCCTCTATGCCAGCACCTCGTTGAAGAGAGAGGGTAGGGTGTGGGATCGGGAAATCGCTTCCGCTCCCCTAGCGACAATCGTTGCAATGTCCGCGCAAGAGGATCTCGGTAATCTCACCGACTTGCCCGCTGTGGCGGAGGCTGCCGGCCGTCAGCTTGACATCCTCCAAACACGAAACGCTACCGCAATCCACGCACAAAAAATGCGGGTGACCGGCTCGATCGTGCTGGTCAGGGTCGATCACCTCAAATCGCCACACATGGTCGCCGAGCTCGCTGCGCCGCACCAACCCAGCTTCCACGAGATCGTTCAGATTGCGAAACGCGGTCGCCTTGTCGATACCGCTGGCGGCAAGATTCTTAGCCACTTCAGCGTGCGTCAGGGGTGAGGTGGCATGTCGCAACTGCGCCAGCGTCGCGATCCTGGCTGACGTTGCACGCAGCCCCACCCCACGGATCAGCTCCTTGATCGATTGAATTGCCGATTGGGACTCACGCACGTACGCCACCTCCAAGCTCCACTGGATTCATCCGCCATGCTACCTATTTGCAACTTGATTGCAATAGCTTACGTTGTGAGTCTAGGAAACCGCTTCGCTCTCGTCACCCTCAGCATCCATGTTTGTTCCCGGATCGCTCCTGCTGCTGTACTGTGTGCTGATCGTCACGGCCTCCGTGTCCGGTGGACATCTTTCCAAAATGGTGCGGATGACGCATTTGCGGACGCAGTTGCTGATGAGCGGCGTGGGCGGATTGATGCTCGGGATCGCGATGATGCACTTGCTTCCGCATGCGAGCGACGCGCTGGGCTCGAGCTCGCAAATGGGCATGGGTGCCCTGGTCGGTTTGATCGTGATGTTCTTGTTGATCCGTCTCTTCCATACGCACGATCATGGCGGCCCAGCATCCTGGGAATCCCATGATCACGATCACAGCCACGATCAAAGCCACGATCATGATCATGATCACAACCACGATCACGACCACGGGCATCACGACCACGGAGCCGGCGCGGCGCAGCCCAAGGGCGTGAGCTGGCTGGGGTTATTCTTCGGCTTGATGCTGCACACGCTCGTCGACGGCGTGGCGCTAGCGAGCAGCGTGATTGCGGATTCTCGACACGGCACGTGGCTGGGACTGGCCGGTCTCGGCACGTTTCTGGCCATCGCCCTGCACAAACCGCTCGACGCGTTTGCGATCACTTCGGTGATGAACAAACAACACTGGTCGGCGATGGCGCAGAATGCTGTGAACCTATCGTTCTCGCTGGCATGTCCGATCGGTGCCGGGCTGTTTTATTTCGGCGCCACGAGCTTCGCACCGGATTCAGCCGTGCTGGGCTGGGGTCTAGCCATTTCGGCAGGCTTTTTTATCGGCATCGCTTTGGCCGACTTGCTACCCGAAGTTGCCTTCCACGATCATGATCGCGGAAAATTGACGGCCGCTCTATTGCTCGGCGTCACGATCGCCATCGGCATTGAGAATTTGCCGGGGCACAATCACGGCTCACATGCCCGTCCGCGCAGCGATGATTCGCAAGTGGTGCCGCAAATGCCCAGCGGAGATCCAAGCGATCGCGCGAACGGTGAGGGCTTTCCCAGCGACGGTGCCTCCGTGGTCCCAAGCCGCCGGAATGATCCGCCTCAGCAACAGCATGTTGGCGTCGCGCAGCATGCCTAACTCGGTGACCAGGTGGCCAAAGCTACCCAAGCCGAACCGAACATCGGCGTAGTGGTTCTCATCCCAGGTCGACAAATCGGTCGTGTCGCCGGCCGCGAAGCGAAGCATCCGATAGCCGAAGACGCGTTCGGCATTGGCGCAATGCTCGAAGACTTGTCGCACGGTCCAGGTGTAGGGTGGATGCACACGATCGACCTGTTCCGTACTCAAACTGCACGCCAGCTCACATAACCAGACTTGTTGGCTTTGCATCACTTCGAGAACGCACTCCCCTTCGACACCGGCGATCAACTCGCGGTGATAGTCTTGAGTGATTTCGCTGTCCAAGGGTCGGCGACTGGCGAGCGTTTGTCTCATGCGAGGTCCCTCAATAATTCAGTCGTGGTTTCCATCGCCCCGGCGTCAATCGTATGCGGTCCCTCGAAGGCGTGGAACTTCACACGCACCTTCGCGGCGCCGAGTAAATCCCTCAGCGACTCGGCGCTCGAGTAGGGCAAGATCGGATCGTAGGTGCCGTGCGATTGGAATACCGTCGTGCTCGCGAGTCGATCGAGATTCGCTTTCCACGCGGACTGGCAAACGAGAGTCCCGGAAAACTGGAACAGCAACTCCGGCGGCGTCGCTAAGCCTCGCAGCGCCGTATCCATCGCCAACATCGCACCTTGCGAGAAGCCGCCGAGGACGAGTCGCGAAGTCTTGGCCGCCGCGTCGGCTTGAATCGCGGCGATGGTGTCGACTAATTGCTGGCGTGCTGCGGCGATACCGTCGGGCTCGAGCGGGTGCAGGTCCGCGAATTGGTCCGCATCAATCTTCGCCGCGAGCTGGGCCATGTTGATCGGCCACCATGCCCGGCCGCCCGGCATCCCCAAAGCAGCAAGATCGTGCGGTGCGATTGGGAAAACGAATCGAAAACGCCCGCTCGCGGTGCCGAGTCCATCGATCCATTCGCTTGCCAAGCCGACGAGGTCGCTACCCGGAGCGCCGTAGCCATGGCAAATCACGACCGAGATGCTCGGCGTCGGGCCAGCGTCGACAAGGTAACAATCCAGCGGCCCGAACTTGGCTCGAGTCGGTTTCGGGGTCAAATTCATCGACTTGGGGGGCTTCGCACAAAGAGGGTCGGGCACTGTTTTTTCGCCTACAGTTCAGCGACGCCTTTTGTACCACCGACGCGAGTGTTGTCGAGCGGACCAAAGCTCGAGGCATTCGCCTACTTTATCCTCCCCATTTCGTTTTTGCTCATCCCGATTGGGATTCCAGCCGTAAGCCATTGGCTCGAGCAAAGCGAACACCACCGAATCGCTCAACCGTCCGCCGTGAACCATCGCTTGAGCACCGCCATCAACGTCGACATGGCTCCGGCGAGCACGAGTGGGGCCGTGAGTGTGAAGAGAATGAATTTCAGGTGTGCGGAGTGGTTCGATTCGGCGGGACTGGCCGGCGCGGCCCAGCCGAGTTCGGCGCGAACCGCCGGAACTCGCAATCCATAAACGAGACTCGCCGTCATCATCACCGCCAGGATCAATGTCACTCCAAGGATGAACGCGAGACTGATTTGGGGCGGCCGACTCAGCATCAAAAGATCCCTTCGCCGAACGCTGGCTCATCATCGCGTGCCACCTTCTCGCGACTCGGCGAATCGCCAAAGTGCGGTCGATTCGGCTCGATGGCGGCATCGTCACGATGAACGGTCGGTTGCGGCGGAGGCGGTGAAGCTGCCGTGGCGGGGGGCGCCGCCGTCGGCAATGACGTTGACTCGGGATCATATTCGCCATCGAACTCGTCGTCGTATCGCGAGCGATAACCGGGCTGGGCCGCACGACTGAGCTCAGCCGCGAATTCGTCGAGCACCGCGTTTTGAATCATCTCGCGGCAAGCGCTGTTGATGGGGTGAGCGACGTCGGCATAGAGCTTTTGCGGCGTCTCGTGTACCGCATCGTGGCTCGAGGATTGTTTCCCACCGCAATGGTTACAGAACGCCGCGCGCAAGTGGTTTTTGTAGCCGCATCGCTGGCAGTGCCCCGCCAACTTGCGACTGGGCATGGCCACGAACGGGCCGCTCGTGCCATCGATGATCTTCAAATCGCGAATAACAAAACTGTTGTCAATCGTGATGGAACAAAAGGCCCGAAGTCGGTCCTCCGATTCTTCCATCAGCTTGATGCGTATCTCAGTGATCTCCACGATCCGACCCTCCCTAACCGGTGAGCGTGATAAGTGCGTGGCCTATGTTCTACCGGAGAACGGATGCCAGCGGCACTCGAATTGTTCGACAAGCACGAACAAATGCACCCGGCCGTAAATGTGCAGTCAACTTTTTAGTGATTCGTTGAGCATGACGAGCCGACAAGGCAACGCCAAAGCATGCGGATCCGCTGCCCGTCATTTGACACCCGCTTAACCCCGCACGTTGCATCGCAAGCAACGTTTTCTCAATTTTTGATTCAATCGTCTTCGCGGGTTGCGCTAGCCGGTTGAACCCTTCGCGAGTTAAGGCACGGCGATCGCTCGAGGCGAGACCGGCGATCAAGGCGTGTGACGACCTCGGCTGCTCAGGAACCGTTGATTTTGCATACACCTTGGGCGTTGATAGCATCCGTCCCGGAAAAACCACCACCAAATTCAACGACGTGGCCAGCTCAATGGACTCAATCTTCTCACCTCGCCCCGTCCCTCGGGCTGCGCGAATGGCGCTCGAGTTGGCGATCGAGTTAACGCTCGGGTTGGCGATCGGGTTGGCGATCGGGACTTCGGCATCGGTGTCCGATAGCGACGCCTCTCCTAAAAAGAAGGGCAAGTCGCTGCCA
>JBBSJZ010000064.1:0-17146 GCA_038256795.1 Pirellulales bacterium
CCGAACTCACCGCCCCAAATGACGATGGTGTCTTCGAGCAACCCGTGTCGCTTCAGATCACGCACGAGCGCCGAACAGGGTTGGTCGATCTCGCCGCAAATCTCGGGGAGGTGCTTGTCCAAGTTCTCCGTCGGCCCGCCATGGTGGTCCCAATTCGTGTGATAGAGCTGGATGAATCGCACCCCACGCTCGACCAATCGACGGGCAAGTAAGCAGTTTCTCGCGAAGCTGGTTTCCTTGGCGTCCTTGATGCCATAAAGGTCGAGCGTCTCTTGTGACTCACCGCTCGTGTCCATCAGTTCCGGCGCACTCGTTTGCATGCGATACGCCATTTCGTAGGCATTGATCCGCGTCGAGATCTCGTCGTCACCGGTCGCTTCGAGACGCATCCGATTGAGTTCTTGGACCGCATCGATGACGCGTCGCTGGTTGCCGTCGACAACGTCACCGGGCGTCGACAAATTCAATATGGGATCGCCCTGATTTCTGAGCGGCACGCCCTGGTATGTCGTCGGCAACATACCACTACTCCAGAGCACCCCGCCGCCGCGTGGTCCACGTGGTCCGCTTTGTAACACCACGAAACCCGGCAAATCATTGCATTCACTACCCAACCCGTACGTGACCCAAGAGCCGAAGCTGGGGCGTCCGAATTGGCCGCTACCCGCGTTCATGAACAACTTGGCGGGTGCGTGGTTGAACAAATCGGTCTTGCAAGTCTTGACGAGTGAGATCTCATCAACGATCCCGGAGGTGTGCGGCAATAGATCGCTGACCCAAGTCCCGTTGGCACCGTATTGGGCAAAGGTCCGTTTGGAACCCAACAGCTCCGTGCGATGGCTGCTATCCATGAACGCGAACCGTTTCCCGGCCACGTAACTTTCGGGAATCGGTTGACCGTTGAGCTCGGTTAGTTTCGGCTTGTGCTCGAACATTTCGAGTTGTGACGGACCGCCCGCCATGAACAGAAAAATGACGTTCTTGGCACGCGGTGGAAAGTGCGCCGCCTTTGGCGCGAGGGGATTGGACGCATCGCCCGTCGGCGCGGCATGCGATGGCTTGCCGAGCAACTCGGCCAACGCGATTGAGCCGACACCGACGCCGCATTGATTAAAAAAATGTCGGCGCGTTTGCTCTCGCAAGGATGCTTGTCGAATATCCATCGCTCTATTCCCTAGTCATGGTTTCGTCGAGGTTGAGCAGCACACGTGCGGCACTCTGCGGATCCAAACGGCGCAGCACCGCCAGCTCATCGGAGGTGGGTTCGCGCGACGTGCAGCGAAGGAACGCCGCTTTGAGTCCGTCGTCTTGGATCATGATCTCGAGCGCTTCGGCGAACTCAAAGAACGACGAGTCGTTGAGCAACGTTAATGCCTGGAGTGGCGTATTGCTACGTGACCGCCGCGTGCAAGTGCTGAATCCATCCGGCGCGTCGAAGACATTGAGTGAGGGCGGCGGTGTGGCGCGATAGACGAACGTGTAGAGCCCGCGGCGAAATCGGTCTTCGCCCTGGCTCACGTCCCAACCTCGGCTGACTTGACCCGTGTTCATCGCACCCGCCGGAATTGGCGGGAACACCGGTGGCCCGCCGAACTTGCGCGACAATAAACCGCTCGCCGCGAGTGAAACATCACGCACCAATTCCGCATCCAACCGAATGCGTTGTTGCCGCGCGAGCAGGTAGTTGTGCGGATCAAGCGTCACCAGATCGTCACGCGCGGCGGAGCTTTGCAGGTACGTTTGGGAGGTCACGATTTGACGGTGCAGCTCTTTCAAGCTCCAGCCCTGCTCGCGAAAATCCAGGGCCATCGAGTCCAGTAATTCGGGATGCGACGGCAGCGTGCCGAGTGTACCGAAGTCGTTTTCCGTTTCGACCAACCCGCGACCGAAGTAGACTTGCCAAACCCGGTTCACGATCACGCGAGCGGTGAGCGGGTTATCCTCGCTCGTGATCCATCGCGCCAAAGCGAGTCGATCCACGGGCTCGTCGGTCGCGACGTCCAAGGGAGGTAGCACGGCCGGCGTACCTGGTTCGACCACGTCCGCGGGTCGAGTGAAATCGCCCTTGATCAGTATCGTGGTCTGGCGAGGCGTTGCCAGTTCCTGCATCACCATGGTGGTCGCAACTCCGTTGACTTGACCATCAAGCTTCTGCATCCGCTGCAATCTTGCTTGATATTCGCTGTCGGTTTTGCCGACCTCGATAGCGAACAATTCTCGCCGCTGGACCGTTTTTCGTTGTCCTGGCTCAATGTCGAGCGACTGACGAAGCCCGGCAGCTAGCTTCGACTTTTCTTCGTCGGTTAAGCTCGCCTCCCAGGCGTCGTAGTCTTGTGATCGTCCGGCAATGTAGTCGTCGACCTCGGCTTCGGCCGTCTTGAGTTCGGCGATTAACTCCCCCGCGTCGACGGACGGTGCGTAGACCTTCATCGTCGGTTCTTCTTGATTGTTGAAGAACGCGAAAAGTTGGTAGTACTCGGCTTGCGAGATCGGATCAAACTTGTGGTCGTGGCACTGGGCACATCCGATCGTCAACCCGAGCCAAACGGTGCCGGTCGTCGCCACGCGATCGAACACACTATCGATGCGGAACTGCTCGCGATCGATCCCGCCCTCTTGGTTGATTTGGGTGTTGCGGTGGAACCCTGTGGCGACCTTCTGGCTTTGAGTCGCTGCGGGCAAGAGATCGCCGGCCAGTTGCTCGATGGTGAATTGATCGAACGGCATGTCCGTGTTGAGTGCGTCGATCACCCAGTCACGAAAGTGCCAGATCTCGCGCGGTCCGTCGATCGAATACCCGTTGCTATCTGCGTACCGAGCTTGATCCAACCACCACCTCGCCCATCGTTCGCCGTAGTGCGGGCTTTGAAGCAATCGCTCCACAAGCGCCGAGTAGGCAGCGTCGGGGTCGACCGCTGTGGCCTGCAAAAAATCACTCACTTCCTCAGACGTTGGCGGCAATCCGATTAAATCAAGGCTGACGCGGCGAATGATTGTCACGTCGGAGGCCCGCGGTGATGGCTCGATGCCTGCCTTTCGCAGCCTTGTTTGGATAAATCGATCAACCGGGTGGGTGACACCCTCGACGTCGGGTGTGGTGGGGCGACTTGGTGCCGTGAAGGACCAGTGTTTCGAGTAAACGCCGCCGTCGTTGATCCAGCGCCGCAAGATTTCTCGCTGCGCATCGCTCAGCTTCTTTTCCGACTCCGGTGGCGGCATTTGCTCACCATCATCGGTGAGCATGATGCGACGCATGAGTTCGCTCTCATCAGCATTGCCACGAACGATCGCCGCTAAACCCGAGTCCGATTCGCCGACGCTGCCGTCCTCCGTATCCAATCTTAAACCGCCCTGGCGCGCCTCCGCATCGAAGCCGTGACACGCGAAACAATTTTCCGAGAGGATCGGCAGCACATCCCGATCGAATTGAATCGGCTCTTGTGGTAGCCCCGTCTCCGTGGCCCAAGCGACCGGACCGCCCAGTGAAAACGTTACTAAAACGGCTGTTAGATAGGTGAATTGAGGGTATCGATGCACTGCGGCGGGTTGGGTAGCGAGGTGGGCGAGAAGCGAAACGAAGCGAACCAGACGCCCGCGAAGGGGTGTGACATTTTCAGGGTCTGATTCCATCCTAGACCCCCGGCTACCGGGCATCAAGTCAAAGTAATCTCGCATTGTCCTGAGATTCGAGTGACTTGAGGCTCGAGCCATCAATCGACGCTGAGCCGCCGTCGCATGACGCGATCGCCGTTGGTGATGTAGAGATAGTCGTGATTCTCACCCGCGAGCGTGCAACTCGTGAGCGGTTGCGTCTCGCCGGGCTTGGCCAGGACACCGCAGAGCCGCCCTGTCGGATCGAATATTTGCACCCCGACGGCGCTGGTGACGTAGTAGCGCCCCGCACGATCAACCGCTAAGCCATCGCCGCGGGAAGCGGTCATGTACGGCGGAGGCTCGTTGAACGGGAACGTCGCCTGGGGATCGATCGGCAACCGCATCGTCATCGTTGGCATTTTCGCGTCGAGCATCCCGTCGTCGCCGACGCGTAGTGTCCACGTGTACTCGCCGCCAGAATCCGATACCGCGAGCGTCCCGCCGTCACCCGACAAAGCGATTCCGTTGGGCCGATTGATTCCAGTATCGACGACGGTGGTCTTGCCCGATTGAGGTTCGATCCGCGTGACGCGTTGGTCCTTCGTTTCGGTGATGTAAACGAATCCGTCGGCGGCGACCGCTAGGTCATTTGGCGTCACGCCGCTAGCGATCACATTCACGTCGCCACTTTTCGCGTCGATTGAGATCACGCGATTCTTGGCTCCCTGGCACGCGTAGATCAAACCGTCGGGACCGAACTTCATCCCGCTCACCGCTTCTTGGGCAATCACTTCCCGAGTCAGGTCCGTGGCACGGACGCGATACACCGCCGGTGCTTTCATATCGCAAAAGTAGAAGTTTCCTTCGGCATCGCTGCAGGGCGCATCGGCGAACCCCAGACCTTCGGCGACGACTTGCCACGATTCACCGGGAATGAGCAATTTGAGGAGGGTCAGATCCCCCTTCAAGTCACCCCGCGTATCGAGCACCGGTTGGTGCTGTTCGCTTCGCCACAACCACTTCATCGCTTCGGAAAAACGTGAGCTACCGAAGTCGGCATTGTGCGCATAACCTTCCGCCCAATCGAAGCGAACGTCATAGCCCATGTACTTTAGTGACGACGCCATCAAACGATTGGCCCAAGGCCAGCTTCCGAATTGGTTGTCGACATCACCGCTCGTGTCGGAAAGATAAACTCTCAAGGGTTTGGCTTCGGTTTTGCGCACGAGCGAATCGTACGCGTCGCCACCACGAATGTTGGTGAAGCTGCCCACGTTGGAATAAACTTTTTGAAAAACGTCGGGGCGTTCCCAGGCTGCCGTGAAGGCGCAAATCGCACCTGAACTGGAACCACCAATCGCTCGCATCGAGGGATCGTCGGAAATGCTGTAGCGTTTCTCAACCTCAGGAATGATTTCGTCAATCAAAAAGCGAGTGTATCGATCGCCGAGATTGTCATATTCGTAGCTGCGATTGGTAGGCTTGCCGGGGCGTTTGGTCTTCTGGATCGCAGCGGTGCCGGGGTTGATGAACACGGCGATCGTCGGCGGCATCTCGCCGCGCGCGATCAAGTTGTCAAACACGATGGGCACACGCCAACGGCCCTTCAGATCACGCATTCGTTCGCCATCCTGGAACACCATCAGCGCCGCCGGCTCACTCGGGTCGTATTGGGCCGGAACATAAATGGCCCAATCGCGAACGGTATTTGGGAACACCGTCGACTTCCAAATCGGCATCGACTCGACCGTGCCGTGGGGAACAAGATCATTCACGATCGCATCTGGGTGAGGTGTCCATTCCGGTTTCGTTTCTTTTGACGTCACGGGCATGCTGAGGGATTGATCATCCCACAACCAACGCAGCGCCTCCGGGAAATCCTGACCCGCGTACTGACCACTATGACCGCCGTCGGTCATGACGAGTTTGTGGTGGTACCCCGCGAATTGAAGTGCCGCAGCCATGTTCTGGTTAGCGAGCGGCCAATTGCCGAACAAATTATTGAGGTCATCGTTGCCGTCTTGCAAATAGATCTTGAGCGGCTTGGGGCTGTCCTTGGTTTTGCGAATCAATCCCGGATACGCCCAGCCGCCGCGGATATTGGTGAAGCTACCGATGTGGCTCATCACTTTTCCGAACTGATCCGGTCGTTGCCAAGCGGCCGTGAAGGCGCAAATGCCACTCGAGGAGATACCGCATAAAGCCCGCTGCTGCGGATCGCTGGAGACATTGAGTCCCTGCAGAGCCACGGGAAGAAACTCATCGAGCAAAAAATTCGAATAGCGATCGCCCAGCGAGTCGTACTCGAAGGAGCGATTGCTGCGATCCGCCGCACCGGCCCGGGTGGCCATCACTGTTCCGGGATTGACGAACACGGCAATGGTGACCGGAATTTCCTTGGCGTGAATCAAGTTATCGAAAACGATCGGAACTCGAAACGCGCCCTCGGGTTTGGCATAATTGATTCCGTCCATGAACACCATCAAGTTCGCCGGCTTCGCTGGATCATATTGCGAGGGAACATAGACGCTGTAATCTCGCCGCGTTCCTGGGAAAACTTCGCTGTCCGTGAACACATCTGAGCTGATTTCTCCAGCCGGTATTCCCGCTTGCACGGTTCGGTCCGCCTCGGCGGCTATCGTTCTTGGAGCGAAGTCGATTGAGATCAAGCACAGCAGCGGAATCAAAAACAAACGCTTCATTGCAATCGTGCCGGGTGATGGAGTGGAGACTGGAGCTTGGCCCAACGATGGATTTCGTCGAAGCCAGATCATCGTCGAGATTGGCGCGAGAAGCAAGCAAACCCACATCGAGTGGACTCTCGGCGGCACCCTCCTTTAACACCGATCGTGAATCATCACTTCCAGGGTAGCTTGCAACTTCCCCACTGGCCCTCGTTCTCGTCAACGGCGACTTCGATGGACGTGAGCGAGGTGCCAAACTTAGCTCGGGTATTTTCCAGCACACGCTCGGCGATGACGCGGGCGATCTCTTCGGCCGTCGTATTGACGACGGGAAGGATGACACAGTCTTCGTTGGGGAAGACCCAGCGGCGGTCACGGAACCGGGCCGTCGTTTCTTTCTCATCACGCGAGATGAGGATCTCCTTGTGATCGCGAGGAAGGATAACGTGGTGATCGAGTGAGGATGTTTCTCGGAGCACGGCGTCGCGGAGTGCGATAAAGTCGACGACATAGCGATTCTCGTCGAGCGGCCCTTCGACACGGACTTTTACTCCGTAATTGTGGCCGTGAATGCGTTCGCAGATGTCTCCCGCGAACGTGATGAAGTGGGCGGCGGAGAACGTGAATTGCTCTTTGGCAACATCGACGGCGAAGCTAGCTTGGTTCATTGGGATTCGATTTTTTCGCGTAGCAGGATGAATAGGGAAGCGGCGATCAAGTCAGCGGTCGTGCCGGGGTTGAGCCGGTGAGCGTCGCTGCGCAGGTGAGCATCGAATTGGCGGCGGTCGTCGTCATCGCCCGCAAACGCGACCGCGGCCCGGCTCATGACGTCTTGAGCGATCGCGTTGCCATTCTTGCGAGCGATCAAGCTGTCCGGACGGGAAGCGAGGATGCGGAGGTGGGCGGTGGCAATTCCAGCCAATGTATCGGTGGCATGCGAAATCGATTCGCGGACCACCGGCACGAGATTCTCAAGCAAATCGGAAAACTCGGTGGCGTATTGTTTGGCGATATCGTCACGGTCCGCTGCGAGCACCATCGCGGCCTTGAGATCGACAGGGCCGGTGGACTGGTGAACGTCCATCGAATCGACCGTCTCGAGACCGCCGGCACCAGCGAGGCGAATGCAATCGAAGATGATTGCACCGTCGTTCCAAAGCCGGTTGTCAACGAGTGGGCCGAGCAGTAGCACGATGCCGAGATTAACATTGGTGCCCGTGGTGGCACGCGTTTTCAAGACCGCCCGCCGCATTCGCTGTGCAATACTCAGCTCGGTTCGCACGAGTTCTTCGGCGGTGATATTCGCAGCGACGACGAAGTGCTCGTAGTTCAAATCTTTGAACGAGGCGGCCGGGTGGACGTTGCCCGCTTTGGGCGCGGTGGCCTCCAGAATGCACGCTTGCCGGATCGCATCACGGAGATTGGCGACCCGGATCGAATCCCAATCAATGTGATCGCTCATGTCGCGTGCACAAACGCGTCAATCGCCGCAATCGTTTCGTCGGGCGCATCTTCGATCACGTAGTGTCCGGCGTCAGCGATCTCGACTGTTTTTGCCAGTGGCCAAACGGCTTCAAAACGTCGCAGGCACTCTGGGCGGAAGCACCAATCCATCATTCCCCAAACCAGCAATGACGGCGTCTTGGCGAGGCTCGGCAAGTTTTGTTCGAGTTGACGAAGCGTGGCCATTGTCGGATGCGACTCGCTCATGGGGATATCGCGGACGAACGCATCGATGGCGACGCGGTGATTCCAATCGTCATAGGGTGCGAGCAAGGCGCGAGCCACTTCGTCCTTGATCTTGTTACGGCTCATCGCCATCGTTAACGCGGCGCGGGCAAAGGCGTTAACGCCGCGAACGGCGGCGGTGCCGAGAAGCGGCAATCTGCACGCGGCGATTCGCCATGGCACATACGGAGGCGGGAACGCGGCGGTATTGAGCAGCACAATGCGTTTGAGTCGTTCGGGCCGCGCCAGCATCGCCGACAATCCGATAGCGCCGCCCCAATCGTGAGCGACCAGGGTGATGCCTTGGAGGTCAAGGGAATCGATGAGCGAGACCAAGTTGTCGCGATGCGCCGCGAGCGTGTAGGTGAACTCCTCGGGTCGGGTTCCACGTGGCGGCTTGTCGCTGCGGCCGCAGCCGAGATGATCAACTGCAACGACGCGGCTCGAGGGCGAGAATCGCTCCACGACTCGGCGGTAGTAGAAGCTCCACGTCGGATTGCCGTGGACACAAAGGAACGTCTCACCGCTGTCGCGTGGACCTTCGTCGAGGTAGCGCAATTGATGGGAACCGACGCGGAGCGAATGGCTCGTCAGCGGTAGCGAGTCGGCAGCGATCGTTTCAAAGAAATCTGTCATCCATGCAAGTCTCGCTTCTGCGGCTCAATCTCGGAAGCCGTCGTCTGAGTTGACACCCGAGTCCAGTGTCGATAAGTTGTGCCTATCTCAGGACAGCCGCACTGCCCGGGCCCAAAAGGTTCGGGCCATTTTTTTATCCAGACATTAGTCGCATGAACCCTCAAGATATCCTTCGTTACGTCGACTCGCTTCATCGAGAGAAGAATATTGACAAGGAGTTAGTGTTCTCGGCCATCGAATCGGCGCTCCAGACCGCTGCGAAACGCCAGTACGGTGAAGAGTCTGACATCGCTGTGATGCTCGATCGAGCGAACGGCCGAATTAGTGCCACGCTCGAGGGCGAACCGCTCGAGGAAGATCAAATCGGGCGCATTGGTGCCCAGACCGCCAAGCAAGTGATTATCCAGAAGGTCAAGGAGGCCGAACGCGATGCCTTGATGCTCGAGTATCGCGAGCAAATTGGCCAGATCGTTGCTGGGATTATCGGTCGTGCCGACGGCGGCGTCGCGACGGTCAACTTGGGTAACGTGGAAGCGATTTTGCCGCGGAGTGAGCAAATTCCGGGCGAGAGTTTGCATGCCAACGAGCGTGTGCGAGCGGTCGTGTTCGAGGTGCGTGCGACCGGCAACCGCGTTCGCGTCGTCCTGAGCCGGACGCGTCCACAATTGGTCCAGCGACTTTTTGAACAAGAAATTCCGGAACTGAGCGAAGGCGTGATCGCGATCAATTCGATCAGTCGTGAGCCCGGTTACCGAAGCAAGGTGGCGGTCAGCAGTGTCGATACCCAAGTCGATCCGATCGCTGTCTGTGTCGGCTATCGAGGCAGTCGTATTAAGGCCGTTCGTGAGGAATTGGCCGGCGAACACATTGACGTGGTGCGGTACAGTGACGACCCCCAGGTGCTGATTCCGAACGCGCTCCAGCCCGCCTCGGTGGAACAGGTGTTGCTGTGCGACATGATCGGTCGGGCGATCGTGCTCGTCCAGGAAGACCAGTTGTCGTTGGCAATCGGTCGCCGCGGTCAAAATGTTCGCTTGGCGAGCAAGTTGTGCGGTTGGGATATCGAAATCATGACCGGTTCGGAACTCGAGGAGCAGATCGAGCGGGCGGTGGGCGGATTCAGCCAGATTGAAGGCATCACCGAAGAGTTGGCCCAGGCACTCGTCGAACAGGGCTATTTGTCCTATGACGACCTGTCCGTGATCGAGCCCGATGCGCTCATGGAAATGAGCGGTTTGAGCGAAGAAGAGGTCGAGCGGATCGTCGAAGAGGCTGAGGCTCAAGCCGAACAGGCTGAGGAAGCCGCGAACGAAGAACGCAAGAACCGCCGCGAAAAAGAGCGAGTCCAGCGAGAGACGGGTGATGACGAGTCGCCAGAAGCTGAAACGGGAACTGAAGCGTCGGCGGACGGCGAAGAACCCGTCGAAGTTGAAGACGCGGATCTTGAGACGCTCGAAGAGTCGGCTGGCGAGGCGGTAGCCGCCGACGAGGCGGAGTCGCTTGGCGAGGCGGAGTCGCTCGGCGCCGACGATGAGGTTGCCGGCGGTGAAGTATCCGGCGGAGAGGCGGTTATTGAGGAAGACGCCGAGTCTGGCCAGTCCATTGAAGCGAAGGACAGCACTGACGATGCCGCCGATTCGGCCGAGTCGTCTGCTTCTGAGACACGTTGACGCGTTCTTGTTCGCTGGCGTGAAAAGACGGGTCTCGCAAATCCTAGAATTCGAGTATGATCTTCGGTTCGATGGCGTTTGCTGGATCGAGATTCGGTCTGGCCAGCGTTTGCTCAAGATAAAATCGGCTCGAGTTTGAGCCGTTGACCAAGGCGTGACATTCGGTCCTGGGCGGAGCGGGTGTGACGATGGAGGAAAAATCGTATGTGACCAAACTGAAATAATCAGAACACGTCGGCAGTGACCCTGGTTTCGGAATTCATCGGCCCGCGAATGCACCTGTCGTGCGGCGGCCTAGCGAGTTCCCATGGGTGACTGTTTTTCGCCCTCAAGACGTGTTCATGAATCGAATTTGACAGGATCAAAAACCCCGTGCCAGCACGCATTTACGCGCTCGCGAAAGAACTCAATTTAGACAGCAAGGACCTCGTTGAACTGGTGAAAAAAGCCGGTATCACTGGGAAAGGCTCCGCGTTGGCGAGTCTCTCGGATGAAGAGACTCAGCGTCTTCGCGACCATCTTGCATCGTCATCCGCCCCCGCCGCGAAATCGGCTGCGCCAGTCGCTGCTGTGCCGCTCAAGCCTGAGCGCGCGCCGCTGACGTCGCGGATCGGTCGTGGTGCCAACCGCACCATCGTGATGCCGAAGTCAGCACCCTCGGGTCCGAGCAGTGTGCCGAAACCCGTGGCGCCCAAGGCTCCGGAGAGTGCGCCCCTATCGGCGAGTTCGCCACCGTCAACCACTGCGCCGTCAACCGCTGCACCGCTTTCGGCACGTGCGGCGACTCGAACGCCGGCTTCCGACTCCGCGGATTCGAAGTCGTCACCGGCAGTGAAGTTGCCTGGAATTCAATCGCCCGCTGTGGCGGAGACGCCGACTCGTTCGCCAGCGGTGGTCGAGCGTGCGGAGCCAGCTGCAGCGACTTCGGCGCCGGCGGACAGCTTGCCGCGGCCCCAGCGTCCGACGGCTCCTTCGATGACCAATGCGCCCAACGCGCCGCTTCGCCGCGATCCGAATACGGGCAATCTCGGCAATCGTATGCGTTCGCTCGATCGCCCCGCGGCATCGAGTGGCGATGGAAAACGTGCTAACGACATGGGCCGTCCGAAACGCCAGCCAGTAATTAACTTGGCATCGCTTCCGGATGCGCCTCAGCAGCCTGTGGCTCGCGTCAACAGCGGACCACCAGCACAAAAGCCCGACATCAAGCTGAGCAAGGACGTCATTGTCGGGCACAAGCAGGGCATGAAAGCTCCCCTGGAGCAATTGGCCGCTGAAGACAGTGAAAAGAAGCGAGCCGCGAAGCGAGCTACCGCTGGGACGACGGGAGCCGCTGGTGGCGGTTTGGCTGGGTTCACCGGCGACAAGAATCGCGGCAAGGCCGGAGAAGAGGAAGACGAAAAAGCGCGTCGTGGCAAGGGTATCGCCGGGATGGCGAGCGCCCGGGCCGACCGTGGCCGAGGCAAGCGTCGTGGCCAGCCCGGCGAAATGGATCGCTCCGGCGGTCGCGATATGCCGATCCGTCGACGTACTCTTAATCGTCGTGGAACGAACACAGCCGCGCCGCGAAAAGATAAAGTCGTGGTCGAGATGCCATGCTCGATTCGCAGTTTCTCGGAGGCTGCGGGGACTCCCGTTGCTCAAGTGCTGCGGATTCTGATGGGCGCGCAGATGATGGTAAACATCAACTCGCAAATCGATTTGGCGACCGCTGAGTTATTGGCGACTGAACTCGAGTTGGACATTGAGCTCAAGGCTCAAGAGACGCTCGAAGTTGAATTGATCACTGAGATCGAGGATCGCAAGGATGAAGCCGGTTCGCTCATCGCCCGTCCACCGATCGTGACGTTCCTCGGTCACGTCGACCACGGTAAAACGAGCTTGCTCGATTACTTGATGGGGATCAACGTGGCGGCGGGTGAAGCGGGTGGGATCACCCAGCACATTCGAGCTTACTCGATCGATAAAGACGGCCGGCAAATCACGTTTGTGGATACGCCTGGTCACGCCGCGTTCACCGAAATGCGGGCTCGCGGTGCGAACGTTACCGACATTGCCGTGCTGGTGGTCGCCGCGGACGACGGCATCATGCCGCAAACTGCGGAAGCGATTAGCCACGCCAAGGCTGCGGGCGTTCCGATCGTCGTCGCACTCAATAAGATCGACCTCGAAGGCGTTGACGAAAATCGTATTCTCACGCAATTGACCGAGCACCAGCTCACGCCCAGCGAATGGGGCGGTGATGTTGAAGTCGTGCGGACCAGTGCCACTAAGGGTACCGGCATGGACGAGTTGCTCGAGACATTGTTGACCGTCGCCGAAATGCAGGAGTACACCGCGAACCCCGAGCGGCAAGCATTGGGTGTTTGTTTGGAATCGGAACAGCAGGGTGATCGCGGTGTGATCGCCAAGTTGGTCGTCTTGAATGGCACACTCAAGGTCGGCGACATCATTGTTTGCGGTGACGCCTATGGTCGTGTTCGCGCGATGACCGATCCGCTCACGCGGAAGCCAATCAAGATTGCCGGACCGAGTACGCCGGTGAGTGTCACAGGTTTGAACTTGCCGCCGGGTGCAGGAGATCGCTTCCACGTCCTGGACAGTATCATCCAGGCTCGCGAGATCGCGGGAACACGTGCGGACGCGTACAGCCAAACGAGCTTGTCGGGTAACACGACCAAGGTTTCGTTCGACACGTTCCAAGCGATGCTCGAAGAAGGCCGTGTCGGCAAGCTGCCCGAGGCGGTGAAGTTGAACTTGATTCTCCGCGCGGATGCTCGTGGCTCACTCGAGGCGATTGAAAAAGAATTGCAAAAGTTCGATCACCCCGAAGTTCAACTGCGGATCTTGCAGAAGAGCGTCGGTGCGGTTTCGCATGCGGACGTCACGTTGGCTTCGGCATCGGACGCCGTCATTCTCGCCTTCAACGTCATGCCCGACGACAAGGCTCGGTCGCTCGCGGATGAACGCAATATCGAGATTCGTCGTTACAGCGTCATTTATAAGCTGGCTGACGAAATCAAGTTGCTCATCGAAGGTAAGCTCAAGCCCGAAGAGCGAGTCGTCGAATTGGGCCGGGCACTGGTCAAACAAGTGTTCCAGATCAGCCGCATGGGCACGATCGCTGGCTGTTACGTATTGCAGGGCGCGATCCATCGGGGTTGCCGTATCCGTGTCAATCGCGACGGCCGAACGATCGGCGACTACGGTTTGGATACGCTGCGTCGGATCAAGGAAGACGTCAAAGAAGTGCCTCGCGGCATGGAGTGCGGAATTCGATTGCAGGGCTTCAACGACATCAAGCAAGATGACGTGCTCGAGGCTTATCGCATCGAAGAAGTTGCCCGAAAGCTCGAGTTCTAAATTCTGAGTAGGTTCATCTAACGCCGCCGCACCATCCGTCCGGTGCGGCTGGCGTTGTCCTTGTTTCAATCTCTTGACTACTGATAATTGTTGGCCCCGTGACCTCTCGTCGATTACTCAAAGCCGCCGAAGCCATTCGCGAAGTTGTCGCTTCATCGATCCTCACAGAACTTCGTGACCCACGGGTTCGCGACGTGACGGTGATCAGTGTCCAGGTGACGCCGGACATGCGTGAGGCCAAGGTGAACGTGAGCGTCATGGGTGACGAAACCCAGCAGCGATTATCGCTTCGCGGGTTGCAGAACTCCGCCGGTTTTTTGCAAAGTCGCATCGCTGATCGTATCGACACTCGCTACACGCCGAAGCTCGAATTTGTGTTGGATAAGGGCATCCAGCATAGCTTGCATATTAACGAGATTCTGCAAAAGATTCACGATGAAAAGAAGGCCGATGGGCTGGCCGATGACGTTCTCGAAGCTGAGGTTGGTCACGATTCTCGTGATGAATCCGGCAATGATGAACCTGACAACAAAATCGACGATGAAGAAGAAAGCCGTTCGTAAATTGGCTCGATGCCAACGAACCGCAGAGTCCACCCCACCACCTGTCAATAAATCGCAACTCTGAATGTCCGCAAGCAACCGAGCCGGCGCGATCGCCAAGCTGCATTCCGCGCTCAAGAAACACTACACGGCTGAACCCGCTCAACCGACCCGGCCGCTTTTGGAGCACATCCTTTACGCTTCCTTACTGGAGGATTGTCCTGCAGACTTGGCGGACGAGGGTCTGGCCAAGTGCGAGCAGGAGTTCTTTGACTGGAACGAGGTCCGCGTCACCACGGCGACGGAACTGAGCCAAGTGCTTTCGCGATTACCGGATCCGTTGAAGGCGGCGACGCGACTCAAAAGTAATCTGCAATCGATTTTTGAAGAGTTCTACTCGTTCGATTTGGATCATCTCAAGAAAGAGAACTTGGGTAAGGCTGTCGCTAAGTTCGAGACGATGCCGGGCATGACGCCGTTCGTGCTCAACTACACAGTCCAACATGGACTCGGCGGACACGCGATCCCGATCGACTTTGCCGCCATGGCAATGATGCTCGTCACCGGTATCGCCTCGCAAACCGAAGCCGTTTCTGGTCGAGTGCCGGGATTGGAACGTGCGATCCCCAAGAGCAAAGCGATCGAGTTCGCCTCGCTGCTGCACCAAGCCGCCGTGGCGCTCAACAAGGACTCGCACGATAAGGTCGCTCGCGGAGTCCTCGAAGCGGTGGAGAAGGGTTCAAGCCATCGTTTGGACGATTGGTTGGTCAACAAAGTACAAGCGAAGAAGCAACGCAAAATTCAGCGTGAGGCGGATCGCGTCGCTGCGGAGGAAGCGGACAATGAACCCGTGGTGACGGCCCCGTCAAAAGCGAAACCGCCCAAGAAATCGACAAAGGACGCTCCGGTAAAATCGGCTGCCGAATCCGTCGAGCCTCGTAAAGAGGAAAAGCCTCCCGCCACCCCAAAATCTGGGAAGCCCGCGAAGGCGGAATCCGGTAGTGCCGAGGCCGCCAAGGCTGCGGCAAAGCCCGCTGCCTCCAAGCCAGCATCGACTAAGCCGGAGCCGCCCAAGCCAGCCGCAAAACCGGCAGAAGTGAAGAAGGTATCGAACAAGAAGTCGGCACCCCCGAGCAAGTCTTCTAAAACAGCGGCTAAAAAGTCGCCTCCACCGGCGAAGAAGAGCACTCCGTCCGCGGATAGTAAAAAGTCGAGCCCGCCCGCCGCCAAAGCGACGAGTACCAAGAAGTCCGCGAATCGTAAACTGACCAAGAGCAAACCACGTTGAAGTGAGAACTTTACACCATGGCGGGTCACTCAAAATGGGCGAATATCCAGCATCGTAAAGGCCGCGTGGACGCCCAGCGCGGAAAGATGTGGAGTAAGTTGAGCAAGGCGATCATTGTCGCGGCCAAAGGGGGCGGTGGTGATCCGGCAGCCAACATGCGACTGCGTAAGGCAATCGATGATGCCAAGGCTGTCAGTATGCCCAAGGACAACATCGAACGTGCGATCAAACGCGGCACCGGTGAACTCGACGGCGGCGATGTTGACGAACTCTTATTCGAGGGCTACGGGCCCGGCGGCGTCGCGGTGATGGCGGAGGTGCTCACGGATAATCGCAACCGCACGGCTCCAGAAATGCGATTACTGTTCGCCAAGAACAATGGAAACCTCGGCAATACCGGTTGCGTCGCGTACCTTTTCGATCGGAAGGGATTGTTCATCTTCGATGCCTCCACAACGAACGAAGAAACGCTGACGGAGTTGGCACTTGAGAATGGTGCCGAGGATGTCGAGACCATCGACGTCGGCAAGTTGCAAGTGGTCTGCTCGCCGGACGTCTTTTCGGTTCTTGTCGATGCCTTTGAGGCGGCTGAGATGAAACCCGAGCACGCCGAGATATCACGAATCCCGCAAACGACTGTGGATCTCGACGCGGACACCGCTAAGCAAGTGCTGCGGTTGCTCGAAGCTCTCGACGATCACGACGATGTGCAAAACGTCAGCACGAACCTCAACATTACTGAAGAGGCACTCGGTTGAGTGTGGTATTGACGGCGCCATCATCGGTTTCATTTGATTGAGTTAACTCAATAATTCAGCTGCCAATTGCGATTGGCAATCGCGGATTAGATGAGCGACCATCGTGTCAGCTTGGTCGCCGGAAAGCGTTTCGTGATCGCGGCGTAGTTCAACGGTCATCAGGACTCGTTTGCGGTTCTCGCCGTCTTTCTTCGGATCACGATACGTCTCGCGATAGGTCACACGTGCCAAATCGTCGCCGATGCTTGCTCGCACGACTCGTTCCATCTCGCTCCAAAGAACGGACTCAGCCATCACGAAGTTCAAATCGCGCTGGATCGAGGGGAATGGGCTCACGAATTGTTGCTGAGGTACGAGCGTTGCCATTGCAAACAACGTTGGTAACGACAATTCAGCAACGAAGACGGGGCCGTGAAGCTTGAACGTTTTGAGCAGTTTCGCATCAATACCGGCGATGTAACCGAGCAATTTCTCACGGACTCGTATTTCGACGGTCATACCGCGAGTCAATCCCGATCGATCGACGGTGCAAAGTTCGAGTGAATCGTGAATGCCGAGTCGTGTGATCAACGTTTCAACGATACCTTTGAGGCGGAAAAAGTCACCACCGCTAATCATGCCAACGGTGTAGTGCTCGTCGGGCAGTGCATCGTCGCCCTCGCCGGGCAAATACACGTGGGCAATTTCGTACAAGTTCGCTTCGGTTGTCGACGATGCCCAATTTGCGGCGCGGCTATTGAGCAAGCTTGGTAGCAGCGAACGTCGGAGCTTGCGTGAGCCTTCGAGCATCGGCGTTTGTGTTTCGAGCGAGGGCCGATCCGTCCACGGACTCATTGCATCGTCGAGTCGTTGGACCACAACGCTCGGCGTCATCGCCTCGCTC
>JBBSJZ010000065.1:0-16923 GCA_038256795.1 Pirellulales bacterium
CGTAGCGTCGTGGATCGAGATTAACAGCAAGCGCTTTGCGCTCGGTGGTTGGTCGTGTCGTCGACATGCCCGCTATACCATAAAGTGAACCATGAAACTAATTTGGCACGTAGATATGGAACATTCAGCGGGGACGAGTGTGAGAATAATTGACGATTGCGCAAAGATTGCCGATGTTTCATCCACTCCACCGGAACAATCCGCAGATCGTGATCGGGCGTGTCGCTTTTTGATTCAGGACCACATCTGCACGGACCAGAACGAGCAAGTGAGGCCCATCGTGATGCCTTGGAAACCGATATCAGCCGGGCCGCCGAATGAGGGCAGAATTCGAAATGTACCGTTTCAACAAAGAGCCCACGGGTGGGTCGACATGAGTCGGTTTGCCAGCCGACCGGTCAATCGCTCGAGAAGCTTGAGCTATCGGCAACCGACTTTGATCTCGGCAACTATGGTGGAGTGATGGCGTTCGTCCGTTTCTGCAATCCAAATGCGGATGTCGAGAAACGCGTGTAGCACCTCGAGGTGTGTTGGCGGTGCATCGACAGCGGTCCCGTTCGAAAAGCACTTTTTTGACCTTGGCTGGCCGCGATGCCCATCGGCAATAGCAATTGGTCCGCGAGATGCTCGCCAACCGGAACCGCGCGAGCGAGGTAGGATCTCGCTTCACGCAGCACACCTCGGGCGACGTGCTCGGCCTTCAGTCCGAGTTTGCCGAATCCAGTGAACAGCTCCGTCACTTGCGGCGAGACCAGTTCGATCATCACCACGTTTCCGGGCCCGGTGGGTCGTTCCACTTCGATGACATCGCAGCAATCCTCTCGCCAATTGGTTTTGCGGCGGATCGTGCTGCACTCTCGCTCGCCAACCGACGCCGGGATGTTGGAAACGATCGCCGTGACTCGCGGCTGCGGCTTATCGAGTCGCTGGGTCAGTTCAAAACCTTGAAGTTCCGAGCAGGGGCTAATCTGCATGCGGAAATTACCGCCTCCGGCTGGGTAGAAGCCATAGCTTTCAAGCTCAGTCGACACGCGTGGGCCCGCTTTGGCGAGCTGCGGTAGAAACACTCGACTAAGAAAATCGAAGGACGGTGCCCACGCATTGTGAGTGCCGCCCTCAATTATCTCAATCATCCGCCTTACTCGAATCCTTGATCACAAACCGAGCTTTCAAGCGCGCAACTTCGCTGGCTAGTCCCGCCGATTTGACCGACCGCAGGACTTCATCAAAGTCCTTGTAAGCTGCGGGCGCTTCGTCGATCGGATACTTGCGACAGTTACTCAGCACGTCGTGTGCGTCCAAGTCACTATCGACCGTGGCTTGGTCGAGTACTCGCTTGGCATGTCGCCGCCCGAGGATGCGACCGGCACCATGGTTCACGCTGTAGCACGACTTCTCGGCACCCTCATCAGCGACCATCACCACCGATCCGTCTCGCGGATTTCCCGGCAATAGAATCGGGTGACCCGAATCTGCAAACGGAGTTTCGCGAAGCGCGTGGTGTCCGGCTGGGAACGCCCGCGTCGCTCCCTTGCGATGCACCCACGCCGGTCGATTGTCGACGATTTCCCTACGAGCGATATTATGGCTAATGAAGTACACCAAATTACCCTTCGTGCCTGGAAACACTTCCTGGAACGCTTCCAATACGAGTGCGTTGATCAGCAAATGGTTCACGGTCGCAAAGTTCGCACCCAGCGACATGTCATTGATGTAGTCATTCGCTTCGCAGGTCCCCAGCGGTGCATACACTAACTCGTGATCGCCGCCGGGCAACGGGATGTTCCACTGTGTAAACTTGGTCTGCAGCGTTTTGAACTGACCCATTGCCAAGTTGTGTCCGAACCCACGCGAACCGCAATGCGACAAGAACGCGACGTGACCATGAGACAACCCAAAGGTATGTGCCACGGACTGCGCCCGCTCGTCACCGGCAACTTCAACGACTTCGCATTCGCCGAAATGGTTCCCGCCACCGTAGGAACCGAGCTGAGTCATTTTGTCGCTGAAGTTGGTCATGTGTCGTTGCTCCAGCAACCACTCCAATCGCGAGCCGAGGGCGGCTTGCGTGTCGTCGTGACCAAGATGAAACGAATCCTCGCAGCGCGACGCCCAGTGCGTCGGGATCCCCAATTGCTCACACACGGACGCGCTCGCCCCTTCGACGACCAATTGCTGACCGAGCGTCCGATTGACTGGCCGCGACTTTTTCGCAGACCGTTGACCATGTCCGGCACCCGTTGGCGTTCGCTGGCAAATCGCCGAGATCAGTGCGCGGCGAGTCGCGCGATCATCGACCGCATCCGCTGGCAAATCCAACTGCAGTAGACTCATCGAACACTTGATGTCGACGCCGACGGGACCTGGGTAGATGTGTGTCGGCGAAACCATCACGCAGCCCACCGGTGCTCCGTATCCGCAATGTGCATCCGGATTGAGCACGAGCTCCGTCACGCCTGGCGCTTGCCGAGAATTAATCGCCTGTTGCAAGCACAAGTCGTCAAACGTCTCGCGGATCGCAGCGGTCCCGATCACCGTGATTGGCTTCGTGGTCATCGTCGGCAAAATCGCCGTCGCCTCGCCCGTCGCGATCATTTGCAACGGCGTGGACGTCTTCGTTTCGATCGGGCTGGTCGTGGTCGACATGTTCTTTCTCAGCAGTTCCATACCAATGAGCCGCAATTGTCGCGGCTTCTTTTCAAACAATCAACAAAGCAGACGCTGTGCCAAAGACACGATGAAGATCACAAGTGATTTACTGGTAACGGCTTGCGTCAATTCGCGTGTCTCGCGGCGGATGCGGTGGCCCAATAGTGCGATATTCTGATCGCGTAATTTATATTATGGGATAGCTTCATTCCGTCGCGAGTGGTTCGTGAATCGTCTTCTGCAGCAACGTCCCTGTGAGAAATCGATGAGCCATCCACGTGTCATGATCGGCTTGCTGGGGACGTCGTTGGACCAGGTTCCGCGGCGAGCCAAAGATCGCTGGACCGAGTGGCGTCCGACCGTCGCGGTACGACGAACTCGCCACACGGTTTCAACAGGAACACCTGGAAGCCCGATCGCTGCTCAAGTCGGGGATCGAAAAGCGCGATGCACGGTTCAATCAATTGATCGAACGCATCGAACAGGTCACGCTCGCGACCGAGGCACCGATCTTGCTCACGGGTCCGACCGGCAGCGGCAAGACGCAACTCGCCAAACGGATTTACCTACTCAAGCGACAGCGTCAACTCGTTGCCGGCGAGCTCGTCGAAGTCAATTGCGCCACGATCCGTGGCGAGCAATCGATGTCGACATTGTTTGGTCACGGGAAGGGTGCCTTCACGGGAGCGATCGCGCCGCGCGCTGGCTTGCTCAAAGCGGCTAATGGTGGCGTGTTGTTTCTTGACGAAATTGTCAGCCGCCGGTCGCGAGTTGTTCGCTGTGACGCGGCAATCCAAGCAACAACCCAATGATGCCGATCGCTTGAGAAAGTACCTAGCCCGATTCGGGCTTGCATGGTCGGAGGTGGGATTCGCTGAGTGACCACCCCGTGTCATCCCCATCGATATTTCCAGCCCGTGACTCAGTGGCGTCGATTCCACTCGGGGTTAGCGTAACGGGTGCGGCGTAGTTCTTGGGTTCGAGTCTGAAGGTGTTGTGGGTCAGGCTCGTCGCCAGCGGCTGGCTTTGCAGGTTCAGCGTCGAAGGCGCGTGCGATCTCAGTGCGAAGTATTCTGGCGTCGATTGGAATGTTGGTGATGAAGTCGGCGTGAGCTCTTTGTCGTCGGTACTCGGGTTGCCGTGGTGGATTCGCTAGCGCCGTCGTGATGAATTCCAAGTCTGCACCATAGAGAATCGTGCCGTGATACAGCAGATGGCGACGGGTTAATCGCAAACTGTTTCCGGAGAACTTGCGATCGTTCCAAGTCAAATCGCACGTCCCTTGCATTTCGGCTGATGGCAATTGATGGCGCACGGCGCTCAGCAATCGCTGCATCACGAACTCGTGCGCGACATCAATCTTTTGGACCTCGGGGCGTTCTTCGAAGCTGAGCACGACGCTATACATCAAACAACCCGGACCTGCGGCAATGGAGGCACCACCACTGCATCGGCGCAGCACCGGGATTTGCCTCGAACTGCAAAACGGCTCGTTCACCTCGCTGGCGTACTTCGAAGATCGACCGATGACGACGACGGGCCGAACGAACTCCCACAATCTCAACGACTCATCGGAGCCGATCTGGTCGGCCTCGAGCAACACGGCTTCATCGAACGCCAATTGCTCGGCCGGATCGGACGTTCGGAAATCGATCGTTCGCATCTGACGATTACTGGGCCCGGAGCGATTCGAGTAGCGGTAATCGCAGCATCCGCCGCAACGAGACGATCGCGGCGAACATCCCAAACAGCGTGATGCCGGCGAGCGCGGCGAGCGGTTCGACGATCGGTGGACGCGTCCCGCTGGCGAGTGCATGGGGTAGCACCGCGAGCACGGCGCACCCGACGCCGCATCCGATGCCAATGAGCAGTAGCACCATCGTCTCACTCAGCACCAACGTTGCTAACCTTCCCCGTGTGAACCCGACCGCGCGCATGATCGCCAGCTCGCCGCGACGCTCCAAGATGCTGCGCAATTGAGCGATCGCCAGGCCAATCGTTCCCAATAGCAAGCCGAGTGCTCCGAGGCTTTGGAACGTTCGCAAATACGTGTTCTGGACCGCGAGCATCCCGGCCAGTAAATCGTGAGCGCTCGTTACATCCATTCCATAATCGCCGAGTCGGTTTTCCAGTACCGCACCTGCCTCACCCGGTTTGACGCCGCCCGCATTCACCCCACCCGCTCCGACGAGAAAGTACTGGTAACCGCTGATGGTCGGAAACGCCTGGGTAAAATTCTTTTCGCCGATCATCAGTTTGCCTTGCAGCACTGAGTTGGCGAGCAAGCCGACGACCTCAAAGTAGGTGGTGACGTTGTCGTTGTACTCAAAGCCGCGGACCTCACCGACACCGCTCGTCATTTGCAAACTCCACATCGCCGTGTTTTGGTCAATGATCACCGGAATCGGGTCCGCCTCGCTGCCCGTCGCTGTCTTGGCGAGCATGTGCCAAGGAGACTCCTCGGATCCAGCGGCAGATGCGAATTGGAATTTTCCACGACGCGAGTCACTTGTAAATTCTTCCGCTGCTCCGGGAGTGACGCCGAGCACGGTGGGCTGAGTCGCCTGGTAAAGATTGTTGCACGAAGCATCCTGACCGGCGCGAAATCGCATCGCCGCCACCGTGATGTCTTGCAGCGATGCACTGTCCGGGCCCAGCAACTCGCTGCGGACGAGTGGATCGTTCAAGTCGCGAAACAGTGGCTGGCTCGACTGGGCGACCAGATCGAAACCGCCGGTGCCCGAGTCATCCGGTTGCAATCGAAATGCGGTGATCGCGATGATCAAGAATGAAGCCGTCGCCATCAAGCCGATTGTCAGCGTGCTACGTAGCGGATGCTTCGCGCTGCTTCGCCCGGCAAGTGAACCGAGTGAGAATCGACCCGACACACCGCCAGCATCGGATGTCATCGCGAGTCGCTCGGGAGTGCTCAGTCGCGTGTGAATCACGACCAGCGTCGCGATGAGAAGCATCATTCCGGCGCCGACGAAGCTACCCGCCGCCGCTTGACCACTCAACGTCGCCCCGACCACTGAGACGACGATCGCGATGGCAATCATGGCAAGGGCGACGACGTTGCCAAGCCGCCGAGGTGGCCGACTCACCGCTTCGCCGGAGCGAGGTTTCGCGGCTTCGTCATCCCGGCCACTGAGCAATGATTGTGCACTGCGACGTGTAACGGAGCGGATCGTGATTCCCATCGTCCCGAGTGCCACGATACCGCTCATCGCACCGCCGATGACGAGACTCAGCGGCGTCCCATGAAATTGCAGGAAGGGGACGGTAACGGCGCCGACCCACCAAGAACGCAGTGCCCACAGCACGAGCGAAGCGTAGGCGACGCCGCCGACGACGCCGACCAAAACTCCTGCGACCGTGAGACAAATGCCCTCCAACAAAACGAGCGACGCGACGCGACGCCCGGTCCAGCCCAGTGCCATCATGGTGCCGAATTCGCGCAGTCGCGAGGCGATCCCGAGCCGAAACAGCATCGCGATCAACATCACGGCCGAGAGAATGACAAAGAAACTGAGCGACAAGAACAAGGCATCAAAGGGAGTCGTTCCACGCGACGCGGCAAGCTGCTGGGCACGAATCGGGATGACCGCCCAGCCGAGCTCCGATTTCACGGGCGAGAGGACTTCGACGAGCCGCTGCTCGAGTTGCTCGCGACTTGCCGCTACGGTGGGGTCAAGCCGCACTCCGGTCGTTTGTCCGAAACGGCTGCCAAATAAACGTCGACCCTCGGCGAGTGGCATGAATGCTTTAGGCGTCAACCGATAGTCGTTCCAATACTTGTCGTCGACGGCGTCAATCTTGCGAGTCAATGCGAATGGCAAATCCCAATCGCTGATGGATTCCTGGTCAGTTACCCCCGGCACCGTCGGCGTTAAGTTTGGGTCGTTGTAGACCGTCGGTGACTTGTCGAAGATCGCATCGCTACGGCGACTGTAAGGCGTCGATGGCTCCGTGATCGGAACGATTTCGGTGACGACCGCGTCGAAGTATCGTTCGACTTCGTTCCCCTTTTCCACTTCGGGCTCAAAGTAGGCGATCCGCACCTCAGTGCCGACGCTCGCGCTCAATTGCTGGGCCGTCCAGTCGTTAATGACGAGCGGAGCTCGCGAAGTGACTGCGGTGGGCTCGGTCGTTGGTTCTTGGTAATCGAGGGGTATCGCTCGCGACCCATCCATCGCCGTGATGATGCTGTAGGGAACCGATGCGATCACGTTGCCGCTAGCGTCAACGGTTTCGATCGCATTGGCGAGGTAGGTCAATGTCTCGATCGCCTCGGGGAACACTTGGGCGATCCGCTCGACGCTAGGCTCCGGGACCAGTAATCGGTCGCTCGTGACACTGTAGTAATCGAACACGGTCGACGGTTGGGTGGTCTCGTCGGCTGGCGTTTGCTGATCGGGCTCAAAGGACTGCGTCACTCGCTGGAGTTTCAATCCGAGCTGGGATAGGTTCGGCCGGATGTCCGCGTCGCTGAGCTCGACATCGGCTAGCAACATGTTCGCCTGGCCTTCGCGATCCAAGGCGGCGAGCAAGGTTTGGCGATCGGCGAACAAGATTTGCGGCGCTGCTTGATTCGGCGCGAGCGAGAATCGACCGAGGCCCTGATCCGCGATCACGTCGGCGATGACGAGTCGTGGTAGTCCTTCGGTCGGCGAGTCGCGTCGGCCGAGCGGGCTGTCGGCGGGTACGGCTTGCTCAACGGGTAGTCTCAGCGTTACGAGATCGCCCCGGACGACGCCCAATTCTTTGGCCAGTGATTCGTTGACGACAATGTCGTCACCGAGAGGCATGGACGCAGGAACATTATCCGAAGAATCGAGTTCCCAAAAGTTTGCGTCGACCCCCAGCACTTGGATGTTCGAGGCCCGCAGGACGACCGCATCATCGCGCGTGAACTCGACTGATGCACTGGAAAACAGGGCAACGGGATACACGTTCGCTTGCACGATTTCACCGGGATCAAAGAACGCACCTGGCACAACGATCGATTCGATCCGTCCCAGTCTTTCAAGCGTCAACGCTCGCAAGCTGCCTCGCATCGAGTCACCGACGAGCAACGCGCCGACGATCACCGCAGTCGCGGTCGCGACTCCGAGCACGACGGCCGCCGAAACTCGCCACGAGTGACGTAGATTGGCGAGGCCCACCGGGACGAGTCCCAGCGCCACGGATTGAGAGGAGCTAGCCGGAGGGGATGGATTCATGCGTGCTGACGTCAATCAATGGGCATTCGTGCGGCGCGACCTGCAACCGTCACCCTCAAACTTACCCGCCATCTCGGCGATGGCAATGCGACTCAAAGTGACGGCAAAGCGACTTCGCCGTTCCTCGCCGCCGTCGAGCGTCTGACTCGTTCCGATTGTGTGGAATGTCTACGCTTCGGTAGGGAAACTGGCCCGCCCACACGCATTCCGTCGATACTAATGGGGTCATTGTTTACCGCCGGTTCAAGGACGAACTCTCACCGTGTCTCTCTGCATTCGATTTCGTTTGGCGATTTCCGGGGTCGGACTTGCATTTTGCGCGGTTCTACTCAATGGCGGTTGCGTACTGCCAGGTCACTGGAAAGCCAAGAAAAACGAGACGATCGCTGATTCCAAGGCTTACGCCGAGTCGAACACCCGCACGAACGACTCTGGTGACGCTATCTATCTCAAGATCACCGAGGCACCGGTGCAAACGGTCGTCCAGACAGCCTTTGCGGAGGCCCGGTCGCAATCGCAGCTCGGTGACCTCGGTTCGCTTGAGCAGTTGCCAGAACCGGAGGCTGACGCGGCGGATCGATCGCTGCAACCGCTGCAGTCCGACCGCGAGATGCTCGAGGCCCCGACTGGGCAACTTGACGAAGCCGCCCTGCCCGCGTTTGTGATACCACGGTCACCTCGAGACGCCAGTCAGCAACTCGCTGGCTTTCGCGACTTGAGCGACACCGAGATGATCTCAATCGCACTCGCCAATAGCCCGGTGATCGCACCGCTTGGCATTCGCATTCTTGATCAACCGAGCGCGGCAACCACCGTGTTTGATCGTTCCATCAGTGCGACTGATCCGTTCTACGGTCCGCAAGCCGCACTCGCTCAATACGACAGCCAACTCGCCGCGAGTCTCGATTCCCAGAACAACGATCGCGTCTTCAATAACGCAACGCTGGGCGGCAACGTGCAACAGCTAACGCAAGACTACGGGAACCTCAATCTCGGTTGGCAGAAACGAATGCTCTCCGGCGGGACCGTGGGCCTCAACAGCATCACCACCTACGACAGCAACAATCGCCAAGCGAACTCGTTCCCGAGCTACTGGGACCGCCAACTCGAAGCTTCGATACGGCAACCCTTGGCTCGCGGTGCGGGGCGCCATTACAATCTCATCGCCGGACCGAGCGCGCAACCCGGTTTTAACTTCTCCAACGGAATTCTCATCGCGAGATTGAATAATCAAATCAGCGATGCGGATTTCGAGATCGCCTTGAGGCGGTTCGTCCACGATCTGTATTCGACTTACTGGGAACTGGCGAGCAAGTACGAGAACTACGACAGTATCAATGCTGCGGCCGATCTCGCCTACAAGACTTGGCAAACGACGCTCGCGAAGCGCGATGCGAGTCTCGAAGGCGGCGAAGCAAACCGCGAAGCCGAAGCGCGAGCCAAGTTTTATCGCTACCGGCGTGAGTTGCAGCTCGCCCTCGGTGGCCCCAGCGGCCTATACGTCACGGAACGCCAATTGAGAGTGCAAATGGGATTGCCACTCGTGGCCGATGACGTGTTTCGTCCCAGCGAGGCCGCGGCATCGGCACCGATTCGATTCGATTTCGATGCATTGGTCTCGGAGGGGCTAACGCATCGCACCGAGCTGCAGCGCCAATCGATTCGCGTGCAGCAACAACAGCTTCGTCTCGTCGCAGCCCGAAATTTTCTGTTGCCGCAAGTCGACGCAATCGGTCGCTACCGCATGCGTGGTTTTGGCGATGATCTCTATGGTAGCGGCCCGCAGTTCTCGAGCGCCAATCAAGACCTGTTCTCACTCGACCACCAAGAGTTCCAATTCGGCGTCGAAATGGGTGTTACGGTGGGGCGTCGCCAAGCTCACGCGGCTGTCCAGAGTGCGACGCTGCTGTTGCATCGAGAGCGAGCTGTCTTGCAGCACCAACAGCGCGAGATCGAGCACGAAGTCAGCAACGCTTACGCAGCCGTGATGTCGGCCTACGCCGCGTTTGAATCCTCGTCGTCGCAAGTCGAGGCTGCGCGCCAACGGCTCGCCGCGTCCCAGGCATTGTTTGAGAGCGATAAGTTGCAAATCGAATTTCTGCTCGACGCCCAAGCGGATTTATTGCAAGCCGAACAATTCCGCATCTCTGATCAATCCCAGTACACGATGTCGCTGGTCCAGGTCACGAACTCGACCGGGCAATTGCTGCACGAGGCTGGCATCAATACGACGTTTGCGTGCCAGTGAGCACATCCAATTGTCCACGCATACCGGCGCGAAGTGACTGGTCCGCGTTCTGAAGCTCTGCCCAAATGCGAGCTTGCCCGGTGACGGGATGCAATTCACTGGAGACAAAAACGACCTGGCCCAGGTACACCCGCCCGGGCGCCATCGACTTCACTGCGTCCGCAACGATCGGTTTGTCCGGCGCCAGGTCCAAGTCATCATCGCGCGTTGCTGAGTCAACGGGAGAGAGTCGGAACTCCACCGGGTGATTGACCAGTTCGACGCCATGCTTTCGTCCATCGACAAAGCATTCGACGCGAATCGGATCGAGCGAGATTAGTCGCACGACGGGTTGACCCGCTTCGACCCATTCACCCACTTCGCTGCTGACTTCCGCGACGATTCCGTTCGACGGAGCGAGCAAGCGATGCTTGTTCAAACGCGCTCGAGCGACTCGCATCGCTGCGGCCTTCTCGTCAGCCGCAGCCTCGGCGACACGTTGCTCGTGGACCGCTTGCTCGATCGCGAGTCGAGATTGTTCGACGACGAGCTTTAGCTTGGCCAACTCCGTCTCTGTGACAGAACCCTCGTAGCGACGATTTGCCACTTCGCTCTGTTCCAATTCACGCTGACGAACTTCGAGACTTTTGATCGCAAATTGGCGGTCGACGTCTTTCTCTTGCTCGAGACGTGCCGCCTCGTAGGCCGCTTCCGCAGCCACCAGTTCCGCTTCCGCGATCTCTCCGTCAAGCTGTGCCAGCCCCTCACCGGCCGCAACAACGTCGCCCTCTTTCACCTGGATGGAAGCGACGGTTCCCGGTAGCGGCGCCGCGACAAGGATGTTGCGGATTAGCGACAATTGACATTCCTCACTCAGAATGGTCGCCGCGCGATCGGTGGCGTCCCCGGCATGCGAATCAGCCGCGATCAAGCACGCGATCAAGCACGCGATCAAGCACGCGAACAAGCCGATCCCGAACCGCATCCGAGAATGCTCGTGACTAGGGCAGAGGATCGTCATCGCGGAAGTTCCAGAGGGAGTTGAGAGTTGGGAGTCTTCATTCCTATCAGGCGGCAAATTCTTACCGCCGACGACGGAAGACGTCTAAACTATTTTTGCGAGGTTACTCGTGAGAAATCGCCGCGTCCATGTTCGTCGACCGCCTCGACGGGGACTGGGGAAAACGCGACCGCGACGTTGCTGGTCGTGCCGGTTGTAGTGACTACGTCGGTTTATACCCAGGCTGCCGCTCGTCCGTCCGGGTTCAAGTTGCGACGTCCATCTCACGCTGGAACCAGCGCGTGATCTCAGTGGCTACGTCGGCCAGTGGTTGGGTGGATGTATTCACCTTCAGTGCTGCGATGCCGGCATACATCGGCTGGCGCTTTTCTAGCAATGTACGGATTTCGTCGATCCCCGTTTGCTGGGTCAACGCCGGTCGCCGGGTCGCGGTGGTGGAGTCGCCTTGGATTCGCTCGTACAAAGTTGTCGCATCTGCGTCGAGCCAAACGGGCCAACCGGTGGCTCGAATTAAATCAGAGTTCGACTGTCGCAGGATGGCGCCGCCGCCCAGTGAAATTACCGCACGCGGGCCCGCCGCGACCCTGGCGAGCTCGATCGCTTCGAGGTCTCGAAAACGCGTTTCGCCACCGGCTGCAAAAATCTCGCGGATGGTCATCCCGGCGGTGGCTTCGATGGCCACATCGAGGTCCACGAGCGGCAGCGAAAGATTGTCCGCAAGAATGCGGCCGACCGACGTTTTGCCACTGCCGCGATAACCGGTTAGATAAAGATGTCGTTTCAACTCAAGCTCCTCACTGGGATTCGTCTCAGCGGCGCAGAGCCAATTGAATGATTTGCATGGCGGAGCGGGCGGCTTCGGCGAACGTCAGTTTGCTCGTGCCGTGGGCGCGGACAGTGTAGGTGACGGGGACTTCGGCGAACTTGCAGTCGGCCTTGTACAGTGCGACAAGGATCTCTTCGAGAACAGCGTAACCATTGCTGCGCAGAATCGCGGGATCGATGCGTTTGAGTGAGCTGACGCGATAGCATCGCATCGAGCCACTACAATCGCTGACTGGCAATCGTAAGCACGCGGTGGCGAAGCGGTTCACCGTGCGGCTCATCCATCTTCGCCGCAGTGGCCAACCGACAATCGCACCGCCGCTCATGTAGCGAGAGCCGACGACGACATCCGGAGCATCGGTATCAACGAGTGCGGCAGCGAGCAATCGCGGCACGTGGGCTGGATTATGGCTGAGGTCACCGTCGAGATTGATGAGCCAATCAAAGTCACGCTGGATGGCATGGGCGATTCCCCGTTTGATCGCGCCACCCAAGCCACGCTCATTTCGCACAATCACTTCCGTCGACGGATCCAAGGCTGCGAACGCGCGAGCGACTTTTGCCGTTCCATCGGGCGACTCGTCATCGATCACGACGAGGGTTGCGGAGGCGACGTGCTCGCGCAACCCGGCGAGCACGGCGATGATGTTTGCCGACTCGTTGTAAGTACATACCGCGATCATCACGCGCGGTTTCGCGAGTCGCGGGTCCTGGATCTGCGGCGAAGAAAGAGGGTCAACCACCGCTAGAACTGGTGACCCTTTTTCGGACCGTGCTCGGTCATCGTCAACATCTCGGGCCCATCCTCGGTCATCAAAACCGTGTGCTCAAATTGCGCGGACGCGAAACCGTCCTTGGTCCGCACGGTCCAACCATCGCGTTTGTCGCTCCGCGTGTAGCGGCTGCCCGCATTGATCATCGGCTCGACGGTAAAGCACATGCCGGGGAACAATCGATCGATGCGACTTTGACGATTTGGGAAGTGGGGGATCGACGGATCGAGGTGGAATTGGCGACCGAGTCCGTGACCGACGTACTCCCGAACGACCGAAAAACCTCGGCCATGTGCTTCAGCGACGACAACTTCGCCAATCGTGCTGACGCGGCAACCCGGCGTCAGTGCTTCGATTGCCAGGTGCATGCAATCGAACGCGCACTGCGTCACCCTGCGCCGCTGCTCGTTCACGCTCCCAATGAGAAATGTCTCGCTTTGATCGCCATGCCAGCCATCGACGACGGTGGTGATATCGACGTTGATGATGTCGCCATCGTGCAGCACATAGCGATCGGGGATGCCGTGGCAAATCACATCATTGACACTGGTGCAGCAGCTCTTGGGGAAGTTTTGGTAACCGAGCGTCGCGCACTTGTGACCGCGCTGGAGTGTCCACGCACGGACGAGATCGTCAATGTGGCCGGTCGTAATGCCCGCGACAATTTGCGGCCTGAGAAAATCCATCAACTCAGCGTTCACCTGGCCGGCGTTTCGCATCGAGTCCTGTTGGGCGGGACTCAGCACCAATCGTTTTTGCTTCTTCAGCATCGTGGTTTCACTTCGAGAACTTACTGGCTTCATGGGCCGTCCATTTTCAATCGGGCAGCGCTGCCATTCGAATAAATCCAGACCCAGCGAGCCTGGATCGCTAGTTTAGGCGAACGAATCATCGAAAAACAGCACAGGAAAAGCAATTCCCGGACGACCGGTCGGTGCCAAATTGATCGCGGAACTTCATCGCCGGAGATGGGTTAAATCGAATGGTGCGGTTGAAGCTGAGCGCTGCAGGCAAGAACTTAATCGGATTCCAGCGGAAGACTGGGACGGATTGACTAAGATGGCTCACTCTCGACGCTGTTTCCCCTCTTGTCGGTGTTTTGCCAATTTTCCGGCTTTATTTGAGCATGATGAAAGTAACTTCTCAAGGAATCGCAGCCGTCGTCATTGCCCTCGGCCTCCTCTGGGGAGGTCCGGTGACTGATCCGCTGGCGGGACGTCAGTGCTCGGCCCAGGAGGACGTACAGCCCTCAACGAGCGAAGCCGAAATCCGTTTCAATTTTGCGGGTGCCAGTTGGAGCGAAGTCATCGGATGGTTCTCGGAGCAATCGGATTTGTCGCTCCAAGCCGACCAGTATCCCGCTGGCACGATTAACTTTCGCGACCCGACGCGGGCGTACAACGTTCCCGAAGGGCTCGATGTGCTCAACCGATTGCTCTTGGACCGCGGCTTCACGCTGGTCCGCCGCGGCCGCATGCTGGTGCTCATTGATTTGGAGAGCCCCAACGCCGCGAACCTGTTGAGCGAAATCGCTGAATTGGTGTTGCCTGATGACCTGGACGCGCGAGGGCGCAGCGATATCGTCCGCAGTTTATTTCCGCTGGGCAGCATGACGCCGGAAAGCGCCAAGGCGGAACTCGCGCAATTGATCGGACCGGCCGGCCGCGTGATCGTGCTCGATAGTGCTCGCCAAGTCATCGTCTCGGAAACCGTCGAGAAGTTGATCGTGATCCGAGAGTTGCTCAAGAACGCGACGGCCGCGCAAGCGAACGTCGTCGAGATCATTCTCAAGAATCGTGCCGCCGATGAGGTGCTCGAGATCGCCCGTCCGCTCGTCGGTCTCGAACCTGGTATCAACCAGAGCGAAGATCTTCGGTTGAGCGTCGGTCTCTACGGTGATCGCATCTACGCCACCGGTGTTCCGTCAAAGCTGAGTTTACTGGAGAGCATTGTCGAGCGTGCGGACGCACCGCTGCCGACCGCAGCGGGTGCGACCACCGAAATTGCCATGCCAGTCCTGCGAACGCACTCGGTGGGCGCCTCGGATCCGACCACCGTATTCGATGTACTGCAGACATTGATCGCTGGAACACCCGACGCACGAATCTCGACTGACCCCAAGACCAACGCGATCATCGCTTACGCGAGACCGGAGACCCGGGAAGTGATCGCCAAAACGATCGCTGAACTCGCCGGCACTGGGTCCGAACTGGCCATCATCGATCTTCGCCGACTCGAACCCTCTCAAGCATTGCTGACGATTAATAAATTCTTCGGGGTCACCGCCGAAGGTGGTCAAGGCCCGACCGTCGATGGTGATCCCGTTACCGGCCGGTTGTGGGTTCGCGGAACGAATCAACAAATTGAGATGGTCAAAGATTTGATCAGCAAACTCGAGGGTGAGGACTCGCTCGGCACGATGAGTGATCGCATTCGCATTCTTCCCTACAATGGCCGCGCGGCGGAAGAGGCACTCGGTCAAGTTCAAATGCTGTGGCAGGTGACCGGGCGTGAGAATCGAATTCGCACGATCACTCCCACCACTAAAACGGGCACGCCGGACAAGGGGATTCCCGAACGCCGCCGCTTGGATGCGGCCGAGCCCGAAGCCAAAGAATTGAGCCGTGAGCGTCTCGACGAAGTTCGTCATGCCCATTCAGTGGATTATCAATTCGTCGCCGAAGTCGATGAGGCTGAAACGGCAGCCGACTCCGCTGCTGAATCGCCCACGAGCGAAGAGATTCGAATCAAGGCAGCGTCGGGCGCCGATATCATTATCCAATTGACTTCATCGGGAATGATTGTCGCGTCAGAAGACACCGAGGCGCTTGATGCGTTCGAGTCGCTGCTGCAGAGCGTCGCACAACAGAACATGTCGGCGTCAGCTTTGCCAACGATTTTCTGGCTGAAGTATGCCAAGGCGGACGTCGCTGCGGAATTGATCAACTCGGTGCTCGGTGGCGCCGAATCGGGCATCGAGAGCGTCGGTTCATCGATCGCCGGTGGACTCGGTGGCGGCATGCTCGGCGGATTGATGGGCATGATGGGCGGCGGCGGAGGCAGCGAGTCGGCGGCGACGAGTGTGTTGACGGCGACGGGCTCCGTGAGCATTGTGCCCGATTTACGACTCAACGCGCTCATCGTCCAAGCTGGACCTTCGGACTTGGAGTTCATCGAGATGTTGCTCGACAAGATTGATCAACAGGACAGTCCCGAGAGTGTCGAGACGGTTGCGAAGCCGGCCCTCATTCCGGTGATCTATCAGGACGCTGCCGCGGTCGCGAACATTGTCAAATCGGTTTTCGCCGACAAGATGGGCGGTGCTGAAAGTGGCGGTGGTGGTGGTCGCCAGCAACAACAACCATCGCCTCAAGATTTTATCGCTGCGCTTCGAGGCGGCGGCGGCGCTGGCGGCCGCGGTGGCAAAGAAGCTGCGAAGAGTGAGCCCAGTAAAATCATTGTCGCGGTCGACGCACGCAGTAACTCGCTCGTCGTGACCGCGACTCCACAAGACTACGAGAAGGTGCGCGAGCTCGTCGAGACTCTCGATCAACAGGGAATCGATTCAGAAGAAAGTGTCACCGTGGTACCGCTCAACGGAAACATCAATTCGGAAGTCGTCAAAGCCGCACTCGAGTCCGTGCTCGGCAAGACGACGAAGTCAACCGGTGCGGGTGGAGCTTCCACATCGTCCGCAGCGAGCACACCATCATCCAGCGGCGGTGGTGGTGGTGACACCACGAGCGCCGACGAGATCCAACGACGTATCGAGTTCTTCCGCCAAATGCGTGAACGCGGCGGTAGTGGCGGCGGCGGTGCATCGCCCTTCGGGGGAGGCGGTGGTGACCGAGGCGGCAGTGACCGAGGCGGTGGTGACCGCGGCGGTCGCGGCGGACGTTAATCAAGACAAGAGTGTTTAGTTGTCAGTCGGCAGTCGCCAGTGAGAAGAACGTGATTCGAGCCCAACTAGCAACTAGCAACTAGCAACTAGCAACATCTCCCCCTTCCCCCCCTTTGAACGCAACCCATGATTCTTCACGCTGGTGAAATTCTTCGACGCCGTGGTTTGATCACTGACGATCAACTCGCGCAAAGCCAGAGCGATGATTCGTCGAGCGTCGTGACTGCCGCCATCAAGCTCGGCTTTGTCGAAGATCGCGAGGCACTTGCCGCCATCGCCGAGGACGTGGGGTTGGAATTCATTGA
>JBBSJZ010000066.1:0-16917 GCA_038256795.1 Pirellulales bacterium
CTACCGGGCTTCCGGGGGTCGTCGCATCGAGCGATGGCGCGGTCGTAGATTCTAAGTCGCCGCGATCCCTGCTCGCAACACGCCTTGATGTGATTGATTGTTTCGCGATTTAGCTTCAGACTCTGGCTCGGACTTCACGTCCATGAATTCTTCAACCCAACATTTCGGTTCAGCAAAACGATGAGCGAGTTAATCATCAGTGTCAGCGGTCTGCGTGGAATCATCGGCGAAACCCTCACTCCCGACATCGCGTGTCGTTACGTCGCCGCGTACATGTCGCATTTGCCACCGGGCCCCGTGATTGTCGGGCGAGATGGTCGTGGCAGCGGTCCGATGCTGCGCCGCGCGATCGTTGCCGCGGTGACCGCCTGCGGTCGTGATTGCGTGGATGCGGACGTCGTCGCGACACCGACCATCGGCGTGCTCGTGCGACAACGTGCCGCCGCCGGCGCGATCCAAATCACGGCGAGCCACAACCCGCCACCCTACAATGGCATCAAGCTTTTCAACGGCGAAGGCCGCGTCATCGATGCGGCTCAGGGCCAAAAGGTCCGCGCTAGCTTCCTCGCCGGTGAAGCACCGTGGGTCAGCCATGACGCACTCGGGATGATGATCGAGGAAACCGAGCCGCATGAGCCGCATCTGCAGAGCGTGCTGGAAACCGTGGACGCGATCGCGATTCGCGCCGCCGGATTTCGGGTGCTGCTCGATAGCAACCACGGTTCGGGCAGCCGGCTCGGCGCGCGGCTGCTTGAAGCACTCGGATGTGATGTCGTCATGCTCGGCGAAACACCCGATGGTAAATTCGCTCACGTCCCCGAGCCGACCGCCGAAAATTTGAAAAGCGTCTTCGCACGCGTCAAACAAGAAGGATGCGCGATCGGTTTCTGCCAAGACCCCGATGCCGACCGGTTGGCCATCATCGACGAACATGGACGCTACATCGGTGAAGAGTACACCTTGGCACTGTGCGTCCGGCGAGCGCTGCTGAGAACCGACGAACCGGGTCCGATCGTGATCAATTGTGCTTCGAGTGCGATGAGCGAACGGATGGCCATCGCCGCTGGCCGCGAATGCCATCGCAGCAGCGTCGGTGAAGCCAACGTGACGGGAATGATGATCGAGACTGGCGCGATGTACGGCGGTGAAGGCAGTGGGGGCCCGATTGATCCACGCGTCGGATACGTCCGTGACAGCTTCGTCGGCATGGCCCAAGTGCTCGATCTGATGGCGAAGACCGGGCAACCCATCTCAGCACTCGCCGATGAGTTGCCGAGGTTGTCGATCGTTAAGCGAACGGCGACGGCGACAACCGATGAGATGAGTCAATTGATTTCGAAATTGAAGTTGCAATTGAAAGGTGCGGTGGTGTCCGAGGGCGACGGATTGAGATTGAGCTGGGCCGACAAATGGCTGCTCGTCCGAGGCAGCAACACCGAGCCGATCGTGCGGTTCATTGCGGAGGCGGACAGCGAAGCGGATGCCGCGGCGCTCTGCGATGCGGCTGCGAAGTGCTTGGCGTGACTGGTATGTTCGGTTTCCTCTGCTGCCACAAGCCCGTCGGATTTACCTCCCGTGATCTCGTCAACGTTGTCTACGGACGCGTGCGGGCGGAGTTCAATGTCCGCAGCGTGAAGGTCGGTCATGCCGGTACACTCGATCCGCTCGCCGAAGGTGTGCTCGTCGTCGGTATCGGTATCGCTAGTCGTCTGACACCGTACATCCAAGAGCACTCGAAACGCTATCGCGCGACCATGCGACTGGGCGCCTCGAGCGAATCCGGCGATCTCGAAATGACACCGGTGCTGCATCCCGAACTGCCACTGCCGTCGCTCGATCAATTGCGGAGTGCCGCGACGCGGATGATTGGTAGCATCGAACAAACGCCGCCAGCACTCTCGGCGATTAAGATCGATGGCAAACGTGCGTACACATTGGCGCGGCGTGGTGAGCACGTGGAGATGCCGACGCGGATCGTGCAAATTCATTCGCTCGAGGTCGTTTCCTGCGATGGCCACCATGCTGAACTCGACATCGTTTGCGGCAGTGGCACCTACATTCGCACACTCGTGATGGATTTGGCGCAAAGCGTCGGCAATCGCGCCGTCATGACCTCGCTCGTTCGCACCGAAATCGGAGCGTTCAAGATCGAAGATGCGCTATCGCTCGCCGAGATCCGAGTCGGTCCCTTGCAGCCACGACTTCGGCCACTGCTCGATGGCGTTGACTTCTTGCCGCGATTGCAAGTCGACGAGGTCGATGTGCAGCGATTGCGGAACGGATTGTTTGTCAACGATACCGTCGAAATACGAGACGTTGATGGCGTGGTCGAAGGTGACGAAGCGATCTTTATCGATGCGGATGGGAACCTCCGCGGGATCGTGCGGCGGGAACTGGGATTCTGGAAGCCGTATCGCGTTTTCCACGAGCCAACACTTTCTTAAAATAAAGCTTGACCCCGCCAAATGCCCGCCGTACCATAACGGCAGTACACCACGGCCCCAGCAATTTGGCGGGTAGAAATGTTTTTCACGGTTGAACCATCCAACGGCGTCGCGATCTATTCCCAGATCGTTCGTCAGGTCAAATTTGCGATCGCGGAGCAGACACTGCGTCCGGGTCAGCTTCTTCCGAGCGTGCGCCAGTTGGCGACTCAGATCGCGGTGAATCCGAACACGGTCGCCCGTGCCTATTTGGAATTGCAAGCCGATGGGGTGATTGAAACGCTTCGCGGTCGCGGCGTCGTGGTTTGCAAAGGCGCTCTGGATCGTTGTCGCAAACAACGCAAGGAGATCATCGCCGCGCGTGTCGCCAGCGTGTTGACCGAGGCGCTGCACGGGGGACTTTCCGGAGACGATATTCGCGGCATCGTGGACCAGCAATTGCGATCGCTCGATGGCAGCGTCACAAAAATTTCGACAACTCCGGAATAGTCCGCTCCAATCTAAATGGGCTCGATCCCAGTTCAAACTACCAACTCACGACCTTCTCTTCTCGCTCGGCAAACACAGGTGCGAACCAACATGACGAATTCTGTGATCTCCGCCAACCAATTAACGATGCACTATCGCGGCTGCGACGCACTTCGCGGTGTCGATTTGGCCATCGAGCCTGGGACCGTGTTCGCTTTGCTCGGCGAGAACGGTGCCGGCAAGACGACAATGATTCGGATTTTGACCGGTTTTCAAAAGCCGACGTCGGGGACGTGCAGCGTTTGCGACATCGATCCCATCAAACAACCGCTCGAAGTGCGTCGCCGCATCGGGTACGTTTCCGACGCGCCCGCACTTTACGATTGGATGAGCGTCGGCGAAATCGGTTGGTTCACGGCATCCTTCTACGCACCCGACTTCCTCGACAAGTATCGCGAGTCGATCCGGCGCTACGAGATTCCCGAAGATCGCAAGATCCGTCATTTGAGCAAGGGTCAACGGGCGAAGGTCGCGCTCTCACTCGCGCTCGCGCACGATCCTCAATTGTTGATCCTCGACGAGCCGACATCAGGCTTGGACCCCATGGTTCGCCGTGATTTTCTCGAGAGCATGATTGATCGCGCAGCATCGGGGCGGACCGTGTTTCTTTCCAGTCACCAAATCAGCGAAGTCGAACGAGTCGCCGACACGATCGGCATCTTGCATCAGGGCAAGCTGAGGATCGTCGCCCCGCTCGGCGAACTGAAAGAATCCATGAGCGAGATCACGGTCAATCTCGATGATCCGTTGGTGGCGCTGCCGTCGCTACCCGAGGGTGCCGAGTTGATGTGCGAAGAAACGCTCGGGCGTCAGCGGCGAATGGTGGTTCGCAACTTCGCCCCCGAGATGCACTCCGTCTTGACCTCCGCCACCGGCGTCAATGGCGTGAGCGAGCGGCCCCTTTCACTCGAAGAAATCTTTATCGCGTGCACCAAAGGCTCCCTGTCACGACCGATGAACGAAGCCGAAGCCGCCGAGCCGTTGGTGTCCAGGCTCTAGCCGCCCGCGCTGGATAAATATGAGATCGCCCACGGGCGAGACACCCACGGTTTTGCGAATTCGAACCTTGAGAGCGTTATCATGAACACAACGACATTCCCCTTACGTGGTCTGTACTGGAAAGAGATTCGCCAAATCGTCCCGCTGGTGTTGATGCTCGTCGGGGTCTCGCTGCTGCTGGCTCTGATCTGGACAGTGCTGCAAACGACGACGCAATCGATGGCGACGTTCGGTCCCTTCATCCCGCTCATTTTACCGGCGCTCTATGCGGCCGGCGCCGGTGCGATTCTCGTCGGCCAAGAGAAGGAGACACGGACGCTGCTGTGGTTCTCGTCACTACCGATTTCTCCGCGGCAAATTGTGCAAGTGAAGTTCGTCGTCGCCTTGGGCGGACTCGTGGTGATGTGGGTTTGCAGCATCGTGGTGGGCGGCTTAGTAGGCATCTCGGGATCGCGCCAGACTGCGTTCATGCTCACACCCGGCGACGAAGGCTTCGCGAACACGTTGTTTTGGATCCTGCACAGCGTGTTTGTGATGTGTTGTGGGTTCTTCACCACGTGGAAACTCAAAAATACGTTCGCCAGTCTCGTGGCTCTGATACCGCTCGCGGTGATCCCGTATCTCATCGTCCAAGTCGGTTACTCGCTGGTTGGTGGCAATCGTTTCATCTCAATCGAGGAATCCGCTCGGGTCTGGGCGATCGTGACGGCGGTCGCAATTCCGATTATCGCTTGGATTGCCTATCAAGCGGCGATAGCGCACCTAGCACCGGCTGGTGCGGAGGCGGATGAGCGCGGTCCCGCACAATGGCTCGCCGCTTGGCGGCCCGCCAACTCGGTGCCGATCCCAGAGTCGCCTTTTCGTTTGTCGCTCAGCTCGCTGGTGTGGCAGTCGATCCACCAGAACATGCTCACCCTCATCGGTCTCTTCGCACTGATGTCGTTGGGCACGCTCAGTACGGTGTTGTTCAGCAGCAACGCTCTCCAGAACGAGTACGGTGGTTTCGTCGTCGGTGGCATGGTCGCGGGGTTACTCGCCGTTTCTTGGTTGGGTGTGTTCGTGTTCAACGGCGACGGCACAGCGACACGGATGCGGTTCCTCGCTGACCGTGGCGTTTCACCGACACTCGCTTGGCTGGGGCGCCATTTGATCGGCTTGAGCATGATCGCGACGTTGACGTTGTTCTATGCACTCGGCTCGTACTGGTTCATTCATACCGACTCCATCGATCACGAACGTGAACCGTTGGTGTTGTCAATGGTCACCTTCGGTTTCGTCGCCTTCGCGGTGTATTCCATCTCGCAGTGGACGAGTCAAGCGATCCGCATTTTAGCGGCGTCCGCATTCGTCGCCCCCGTGTTTTCACTCGCGGCAATCGTCTGGCTCGGCTATTCGGCTACGGACCTCGAGGCGCCACTCGCATTGATTGTCTTGACTGCCGCGATTCCGATGTTGGCGACGTCGTTGATGATGCGTCGATTCATGGATGACAATACTAAATGGCCGATTTGGACGACGGGGATCGTCACGGCCGGTTTGCTATACCTATTGCCCACGATCCCGATGATATTGGAGGTGCGAAACTTCCCCCACATTCCCGGCGAGGTTCGTGCTCGTCTGGTTGCCGAAGCGATGCAGATCCCCTCGCCCGGGTCGCCACCCCAGCAAATGACATTGGCCACTCCCGCACAAGATGGAATTCTGGATTCCTATTCACTGACCCAGGCCCAAGCGATCGAGTATCTGGATTCGCAAGACAACTCGCCCTCGCAACAATTATCACTCGGCGACATGAGCGTCACTTCCCAGGTGCCACTGCAATACGATCATTACGCGTTTCATATCGGCTTGGAGTCCGCCGAGTATGCGATGTTGTTGTTCACGCAAAATCCGCAAGACGAGACGACTCGACAGTCGCTCGCGGAGTGGATTACTGCATTTTCAGTAATGGCCGCGCGATTGCGACTGAGCGATCGGTGGCTGGACCAGCAGGCCGCAGACATGGCGGAAATATGGCTCACCCAAACGCTGTCGGAGCCCGCGTTGGAATCGTCCCTCGATCAAGATTTTGCCAAGACTGCACTCGGGGTCATTGCTGACTCAGACGCTCGAACGGCTCATCGACGTCGCGCTGTGCTCGCTTCTTGGCGCGACGATCAACTGCTACTCAAATCCGATGAACAACTCGAAGATCGTTACTCATTCGGCGGCCTCGACAAATCAAGTTGGTTCAACTGGCTCCGGCATACAAAACGTTCCGCCGTCGAGAGCAAGGCGATCGATCGACTTGTCGCCGCCACCCTGGCGCTGATCGATGCCGGTGCCTCGGGCGAGGATACCGAGCCACAGCGACGTGAGTTGTGGTTACTCATCGTAGGGCCGACGTTTCCGTTTGAACTCGGTCCCTACTCCGATTCCCAGCGGGTGAGCGGGTCGCCCAGCGATGCCGTCCTGTACGAAATGAATTGGCAACTTCCCGCGTGCCAGTGGTACGCGCCCTGGGAAGCCGATGCACAACAACTTTCCCGTCAGCGAGGTCAATGATCATGGCAACAGCGAACACCCCTGAATCACGAAATCGTGAAGCCACCTACGTCGCCATCGCCTGCCTACCACTGGTTATCCTTGCTGGCGCATTGGTCGTGGGACTGAGTCGGGAATGGATCGCGTCGATGCAAAATCGAAACACCGTCGCGGCGCTCAAGGCATCCGGCGCCCCCGTCGATGCCGCTGACTTCTACGCTGCAGAACTCGGCCGCCAAGCTACCGCAAGGAACGCGCAGTTGCAAAGACTTGAACGCGCGTCCGACTATGTGACGAGCAAGTACAACGAGGTGTTTAGCAAAATCAATACAACAAATGAACTCGTTCCCTCGGATCAACCGCTCGATTATATAGAGATCTATCAACGATTCCGACGGGACGCGGAACCGATCCTGGAAGAACTCGAAGTCGCGGACAGGGATCCCACGCGAAATTCGCGGCACGTCAACTTCGGGCACAACGCTGGCAACCTTTTGTCACGAGATTTTGTCTACGCCTATCACCAGGGTGATTCCGAGCGAGCACTCCGGTTACTCAAGCTTTCCAGTGGCATTGGTGACACCATCCTCGCTTCGCTCGCACATCATTTCTGGGACGCCGAAGAGTTAGCACAATTGCGTTTGATGGTCACGGAATCAATAGAGTGGGACGGGAAGTGGGCGAGCTCCATCGACGTTGCGCGCCTGTCGTTGTTGGCGGGCACCGATGGAATCCAATGGTCGCGTCGCAATTACCGTGATGATTCGTTCCTCACCGACTTTGGCATGGTGCCGACCCAGGTGAAGTCGCGGCTGTCGATGTTCGACCAAGCCAAATCACTGCGCGGGCTGGGATCGCGGCAAGCCTACCTGGCGGCGAAAGAGATCGTCGAGAATTGCGAAACATTCAGTCTCGTCTCAGTACCGATGGCGACAGCGACTTTCGTCGGCAACAATTACTCGAATCGAATTGACGAAAACGCCAATCGTTACGCTCTTAGCGCGATGGAAAAGCGTCGTATCGTCACCGCCATCGCCATCAAACAATTTCAATTGCAAGAGAATCATTTTCCCGCATCCCTCAACGAGCTAACAAAAGTCGGATTGACCAGTCCCGATTGGAAAATCATTGACGACCACGACTTCGGATACCGCGTCACCGAGGGCGGCCAAGCGGCTGTCCTCTGGAGCGCCGGGACCTCATCGTATCGAGATCCCATCATGTGGTACGACGAGGAATTCCAAACACCCGGTGAACCACCCAGCGTCACCCATACCAACACGCAGCACATTAAAGAGACGATGTCCACCATTCGGTAGCATCGTGCTGAAAAATGTATCGTGTAATAAAACACGATGCTGAACTCACTCGTTATCGCTTCCCTCCCTGCATTCTCGTGACGCCATGACCCCAAAAAACTTCGCGACTCGTGGGCTGCTTTGGAAAGAGATCCGGCTCGTTGCACCGCTGATTTTGATGCTGCTCGGCGTGACGGTGCTGCTACTCGTGCTATGGTCGATGTTCTCGTATTCGTCGCGGACGTTGGCGATGGCGGGGCGATACATTCCACTACTATTGCCGCTGCTTTACGCCGCCGGTGCGGGTGCCATCTTGGTGGGCCAGGAGCGTGAGAATCGAACACTGCTGTGGTTCACGTCGCTGCCGATCTCATCCGAGCGTGTATTTTGGACAAAGACCCTCGTCGCGCTGCTCGGTCTTGCCGTGATGTGGGTGTGCTGCATGCCGTTCGCGTCGATGACTCTCGGACGCGACCAGACGAGTCCTAGCAACGTCATCTTTGACGATCGTTTGTTTTGGTTTTTGGAAAGCGTGTTCTTGACGTTTGGCAGCATCTACACGGCTTGGCGGTTTCGCAATACGTACGCCAGCCTGATCGCGGTGCTTCCCTTGGCGCTCATGCCGACCCTCTTAGTCACCGTTTGGAATTCGCTCGGACACAGCGTCGCGATTACCGGTCCAGAATCCAGCGCACCGTGGCCATTGAATCTGGCCTTGATGGTGCTCACCATCCTCGTGGCATGGCTCGCTTATCGGGCTGGGATGAAGGAATTATCACCGGCGGAACCGGAGGCAATTGGCGAATTCGACGATAACTCGTGGAAGGATGCGTGGCGACCCTCGGCGATCGATCCGATGGCAAGTCCGTCGACGCCCATGACATTCCGCTACCCGCTTAGCTCACTCGTTTGGCAATCGATTCACCACAACTCGCTCGCGCTCGCCGGATTGGTGGCATTGCTTATCGGCAGTCTCGGCTATGTCGCGTTGTCGCTTCTCGACGCGCTGAATTTTGGCAGTGAGCGAGACTTCACGCTGGGCTTGATGGGAATGGGTTTTTTCAGTTGCTGGCTCGGCGGTTTCGCGTTTACGGGTGATGGCACTGCCAAGCGGCTGCGATTTCTAGCGGATCGGGGCGTATCGCCGCTGACGGCTTGGTTGGGACGTCACTTGATCGGCGTGAGTTTGCTCAGTGTGGCCGTCATTGCGTACGCGGTGATGACAATTTGGATCGCACGCGCGCACTACATTTCCGTGACCTTGCTGCCGTCGATCGCAATGATGGCGTTGGCGTTGTGGACGCTTTACGGAGTGTCCCAGTGGACGAGCCAGTTCATTCGAATTCTGCCCGCCGCAGTCGTGATCGCTCCCATTTTTGCAGGCTGCGCCGCGTACTGGCTCGGTTTCGCGGCAAATCAATTGCAAACACCCCTGTGGTGCATCTTGTTCTGCAGTTGCATTCCGATGGCGGCGTCGCTCATGGCGATGCGGCAATACATGGACGACACATCGCAACTGCGCTTGTGGATCATGGCGTCGGTCGCGGCGGTAGTGTTCATCATCATTCCGATGTTGCCCGCGGCGTGGACGATCTCGAACTGGCCATCAATGCCCAATAGCACCCGTGCGTCGATCATGCCCGAGGCGAGATTGGCTTACACTTCGAGCGTACAACCGCAATCGATGATGCAAAAAGGCCGCGACGAGGGCCCTTCCCTGGCGGTGTTTTCTTTCTCACCCGAACAACGATTGCAGCTCGGAAGTGATGGCGGGAACGCGGACTCACCGCTCGCCGTTGACGCTGCGATTCTGCAACGAGCCCTTGGAATTGCGACCTACGCGGCCGAGTCGCTCGAGTCCGATCCGGATAACGCGGCGAAGGTCACGGCACTGGGTGAGTGGATTGAAACGCTCACGGCGATCACGCGTCGATTGCGGCACAGCCCGCGTTGGCTGGACCAGGAAGCTGCGGATGTGGTCGAAATTTGGCTCACGGATCGACTCGGTCGCGAGCCGTTGCTCTCACGACGCGACGAGCCGATCGTCGCCAAGGCACTCGAGATGATTGGCGACGCAAAGCGACGCAGCAGCTCGCGTCGCAGTGCGGTGCTCGCGACGTGGTACCGCGCGGTCGATGGTCGAAGTAGTTACTGGGACTTTGGCGGTATGCCTGCCGAAGCATGGACGCCCGATTTGAGCCCGCTGTTGGCCGGAAAACTCGTCGAACGCAATTCAGCCGCCGTGGTCGATCGCGCGTTACAACTCATTGCCGCTAGCGATGCGGGCCAGCCCACGCTTGAACTGCGCCGCGAATTGCATTCGCTCACTCACTCGGCCACCGCCGCGTTCGAGGATGGACCGTACAGTGACCGCATGCGTGTGGGCGGTGAGCGAGGCTACGCGTTGTCGCTTCAGCAAGCATTGAGTTCGCCAGCGAATCAATGGTATGCCGCCTGGGAATCGGATGCACAGAAATTGAACTCATCGGAGTCGTCGCAAGATGTCAACTAGTGTCAACAAATTCGATCTCGCCCGCCAGCAACGCCGCGAATCCGTCTACATCATGCTGGCGATTGTACCACCGCTCGTCGTCACCGCGATGCTCGTTTACGGAGCTTGGAGAGAACGACGTGCGAGCGGGACGATCGAGACAAGACTAGCAGCGCTCGTTGCTGAGAATGAGCCCATTGGGAATGGGACATTAACCCGGTTCTACGATTCCCGTACGACCCGCTCAACGACCCAGGCCTGGTCGGACATTTTCGCGGCCACCCGAGCGCTATCGACGAAGTATGACATCACCAGCGAATCCGAGTTCGGCGAAGTCATATCCGCGGGTGCCGATTGGCCCGCCGCGGCTTTTGCGAACCAGTTCAGCGACGATGCCCAGGTCATCATCAACCAGATTCGCCGCCTGTCGGTGGCGGACACACCGACTTGGCAACCGATCTTGTTCACCGACATAACAACGTTGTTGCCGGAGTTGCAAGAGTCGCGTGACGTCCGTGAGATGCTGGCCAACGAGTTTCGTGCGGCTTACCACGCAGCGGATCATTCTCGCGCCGTCGAATCGTTGGCGATGATTCAAACGGTCGAGACCGCGCTGGATTGGCAAACCGTTCTCGTCGGCGAACTGGTGCGGTTGGCTTCGCGAAACGAGCGTTATCAATTGATTCGCGACTCATTGCGCAGCAACTTTTGGCGAGCGGATGACTTGAAACAATTGCTCGCCCAATTGCGTCGACCGGACGATCTTGACTCGCGTTGGCGCCATAGCCTTGCCGGTGAAAGGGCGATGATTTTCGCGTCGCTGCGGATGACGGAAGCGGGCGGTTTGCAGTCACAGGGCGTGATTGACAACGTCAACTTGACTCCGTTCGGAATTTCGACAACGCACCAACTTTCGCTGTTGAACGTGATGGATCGAGTGCAATCGATCGCAGGCGTCGGTACGGCCCAGCACGTCCGGAGTGCCGCCGATTGGAATTGGTTTCCGCGATCATGGGCACCCTTGTTCACGCAATTCAGTATCACCTCAATCCCTTTCGCGTTGGGACACGATGTCAACTCGTACTACGTTCCCTCGATCCAAGCGGCGAGCGAGGCCTTCGCGCGCAGTGAAGAATCAAGGCGGATGACGATCACGGCCATCGGAGTGAAGTTGTTCGAACGCGAGCACGGGGTGTGGCCAGAGTCGGTGACTGGTTTGTCGCAAGTCGGTATTACGCCAGATGAAATGCACCTGGTGGATGCGGTCGCCGGTTCCCGTTTCGGTTATCGCGTGAGTCGCGGCGGTCAAGAAGCGGTCGTGTGGACGTCGCGAGAAAGCTTCATGCATTACGGCCAACGCAATGCCGACAACATTTTGCCGACGGAGCGGGACAAGACCCTGGAGGATCACGAAATTCACATTCGTTAGTCAGCGTCCATCGCACGCCGATTGGGGTTTACGAGTGCGTACCCGCATTCGCTCGACTGCTGCGGCACTCACCGAATTACCGGCAACCTTCACCGTCGGACCGATAACAAAGCCCATCCGAAGACTGATCGCAGAGCGGCCGATCCAATGTAATCGGTTAGCGGATTCCTGTTGGCGCCAAAATTGGATCGAGGCGATCGAAGATTTCGTCACTGGCACACTCTAAAACAATCCGACAGCCGCCTGGCACGACGATACCGCTGGAAACTTGTCAGTCGGGTTGGTCAGTTCCAAACATTCCGTAGTACGCCGGTTTCAGTGATCGGATTTGCGATAGTAGGCGAGCACGGGCGTCGCTGCATTGCTGTGGATCAGCAGCGAGAACGCGATGGTTGTGAGTACAATGCCGCCGATGCGGGTCGCAGTCTCGTCGGCGAGGCCGTGCCCGATCGCGTAAGTCAGATAGTAAACTGACCCGATGCCGCGAATGCCGAAAAACGCAATCAGTCGTTTTTGCAAACTGCTAACGTTCGCGTTCGCCAGCGAGAGAATGACGGCGAGAGGTCGCACCAAGGCAATGATCGCCAACGCGATCCACCAATCGTCACCGAGTGTCCAGGTTGATGTCATCAAACAACCGATGAGGACGACGAGAGCGACTTCAAGAACTTGACCAAACTGTTGATTGATACCCATTACTTTCATCATCATTTGATCGGCTTCATCGTCCGCAGTACTTTCATCCTCGTCGTCGGCGAAACGACGCATCGCCACGCCAGCGGCAAACACCGCTAAGAATCCGTAAGCGGAAATAGCTAACGCAATGCCATAGCTGATCCCGATCAAGCCCAGCGTTAGCAACTCCTCACTGGCGGTGGAGCTCCCGTTGGTTCGTTTGATCCATACCGCCAATCGACTGATGAGAAACCCCGTGATCCAGCCTGAGCCGATTCCAGCCACCGTCGCCCAAACCAAATCCACCGCCACCCAACGCCAACCGAAGTCTCCGAGTGGGTGGACGCCCAGAAGTCCAAGTCCCAGCATCACGAAGGGAAACGCAGTACCGTCGTTGAGTCCTGCTTCACCAGTCAAAGAGTAGCGCAGCTTGTCGCGATCGTCTTCATGCTCGACTTGAACTTCACTGGCTAAGACCGGATCAGTCGGTGCCAGGACGGCGCCCAACAAAACCGCCGCACCGATCGACAAGCCGATTCCAAAATACGCAAGCAACGAGATGCCGAGGATGGTAATGACCATTCCAAGCGACGCAAGGGGAATCGGTGCTCGCAACAAGTGAGTCCAGGACGGCGTCAGTTTCAAGCCCGCGGTCAATAAGCTGACCAACACCGCAACCTCGGTCAGTACCTCAATCATCTTGGCATCAGCGATAAGATCAAGCTTGAGGATGCCCAACCCCCACGGTCCAATGAGCACACCGACCGCAAGATAAATCACCGGCATTGAAATTGGCAAACGCTGCAGTGGACCTCCACCCAATGCCGCGAGCAGAAAAACCGCTCCCACGACCAGTGACCAAATAGTGATTGCGTCCATCATCGAATCTGATTGTTAGCAGCAAGTGTGTGAACGTGGGTGCGATCTGCGTCATTTCTATTCGTCACGCAGCAACCGATCGAAATCAAGGTGTGTTTTGTTTGCATGTTCACATCACTCCGACGGATCGCATCTTTCGCTCGCAAAAGGAGCTGAGTAGCTACGAAGGTTTGCTCAGCTCGCTTTCACTTTTGAGCACTTGGTCGCCATCGTCTTGTTCCACCAAGTAGGCTGGTTCATCCTCGGTCGCATTCCGTGTCACCGAATTTCCCTTGATGGTCTTGGTGATCTTCTCCTTGTACGATTCTTTGACCTTTCCTTTCGCTGTTCCACTGCCGTAATTCCACTGGACATACTGACCCACTCGAAACTTTTGAGACATCGCTTGCTCTCCTATTGATAAACGTCGTGAAAATGGCAATAGCCCACCATCTTCCGCAACGCAGTCTGACGGTCTTCCGAACGCTTTGCCGCAACGATAGGCAGTTTTGCGAGGGGAGCCATGCATGTAAGTTTGCTTGTTGATGGCAAGGCTGAAGCTCGTTACTGCGACAGAACCCACACGGAAACCGATCTTTCGGCCACCGGAAAATCGGCCCAGCCATTGGCGTCTGTCTGAACCTTCTCGGAGTGATGCTCGGTCAAGTCGTGGAAGGTCGCTTCTGGTGTCTGGACCTGCATTCGCTTACTCGTGGAATCGCCCCGCGTCATCACTACCGCCATCGCCGATGATCCGTCTGCTGTGCTTCGTGTCCAACCGATCGTTATCGACCGCCTCGTCGAAGGTTTTTCCATCCATCAGGTACACGGCTCTGAACTCGGGATCGTTCGAGTCCGTGTCAACCGCCGTGAAGTGCTGATGATTCCATTGGAATGCTGAGTGCTTACCAGCTCGACCGGGAAAAGTGAACTTTGTGTACGATCGAACCGTGCGAACGTCGCCGATGACTTCGTGACGATTGTCGTTGCTGACTGGGGTTGCCTGAAAGCTCTCTTCCTCGTCGCCGCCGATGCGATGGTTGAAAACGACATCGGCGTACACTTGAACGCCGTAGCCTTGACACTTTTTCACGGCGGCAACCAACTGATCTTTAGTTCCGTACTTGGTTCGTACCGTGTTCTTCTGGTCGAACTCACCGAGATCGTACATGTCGTACACAGGGTAGCCGACATCCGTAGCTCCATGGTCACCCTTGTAAGTCGGCGGAAGCCAGACGGCAGTCACTCCAAGTTCGGCAAGTTTCGCGACCTCGTCGGCCAATCGATCCCACAATGATCCATCGGCCGGAATGTACCAATGAAAAAACTGCATCATGACGCCATTGGTGGCAATCGCATCGACGGGTGAGTTTTGCAAGATGTTTTCTTTTTGTTAGGTAGCTAACGAATCGTCTGCCAGAAATTCTACTGAGAATGCGTTGGTTGTTAACCAACCTCAAGCAACGCAAGCAACGCGCATGCCGATCAATTCCACGGTGGCATAGCGAGTGCTCATCTCCAAAAAACCGAGTTATTCCTGGTCGTTTTAACTGCAATCTTGCAGCGCATGATCAATCTTGCAGGGCATGATCTCGGACAATTGTTGCAAGGACGATAAGCGACCAAGTTGAGCGAAGCGCCGCCAAAAGCGGGACTGAGATATGTTGCCGCGATGGGAGCGGATTTTACTCCGCAGCCCATGACATTCACGAATCAGCTGACCGAAACGGGTTTCGCGATAGGTCCCGCATAGATACCGCGAGTCAAAATCTTGGCGGATTCCACATTTCTTCCGTTTCAGCGACCGCGCTTCGCCGACCGCCAATTTTATTGGTTGGCAGCGGCGAATGCTTGTTCTGGATCGGCGTGCAATCTATCCTTTGAGATGATGCGATCAAAGTCGCCACGCAGCGCCTTCAAGGCATAACGCTCTTCGTTGATTTCGGCTGACGTTCGGAAACCCATTCTTCGCATCAAGGGCAACGGTGGGCACCACCCCTGCAATGCGTGCTGGAACAAGAAGCCCGTTACGAGCCCAGGCAGGATCAACCATTTTTTGTTGACGGTCGCCGCCAGCACGACTCCAGAAAACGCCAGTGCGGATGCGTTGCACTCGAGGGCTCGTTCAATATCCCATTCGTGGTCGAGCTCGTGAAGGCGATCCGTTACTGCGTGCGTCGACCGTGTTGCGTAGTGGGAGATGCGTCGCCGTGTTGCGTCAGCAATACGCTGATTGATCGCTTCACACGTATGGTCTTCGACGCGAGCATTGGTGGCGGGTAACATTGCAAGTCAGCTCCTTAACAAGTTTGTGGTCGAACCTAGACAGTACTAGCTTTTCGTGGATGCATGTTCGGTGACCTTTTCCAAAGCCTGACCACAGCACTTCAATTCAGTCTTGCATTCTTTACAGTCGCAGCCTTTCGCGACGTGAATTTCAAATGCGCATTTGGTGCAGCGATACATCTCGCCAGTCTTAGGAGCATTCATTGTTGGTTCTCGAATTTTGAGGGGATAAGTTTTAGCAGCTCTCCGTGCAAAAAGTGTTCCATGGCCACCACCATCGTGGACTTTGCGAAAAATTCTTGGATAGAGAGGTGAGTGGAATGTTGTGTTGAAATTTGCCGGATCCCGCTACGGGCACGGTGAATCGATTGCTTTTTCGCGAACATACTGCGTAGTTGACTGGCCACCATCGTGCGTTCGTTTCTTCTACCCAGTCACGGAAGCGGAGTACGGGTCGCACGGTGCAACAGGCCATGAACTCGTGAATCATCTTGATCGCGAAATGACCAATCATGGTCGCGTCCGCGGGAACGATCACATCTCGTTCTTGCTGCATTTCCTATCGTTGTCGCGAGGGTCGCCGACAACCGGAGTATCGAGATTCGACTGGCTTCCCGGCCGCCGAACGACTGGAATTCTGGCATTTTTCACGGGGCGCATAAGCCGTGCCAAGAGAAACGTTGGGACGAAATTCGGCACACGCTTTGCTTTGCTGGGCTTGCGCGAACCCTCCCCTCCAAGCAAGACGAAAGCCATGGCAAAGAAAGCAGCAATTCAACAGGTCTCCACCGGCAACGGCGGCGAACTCCATCAACTCGCAACCGGCGAAGCCGTGCTAACGACCAATCAAGGTTTGCCGATCGCCGATGACCAGAACACGCTCACCGTCGGTCCACGCGGTCCACAGTTACTCGAAGATTTCATTCTTCGCGAGAAGATCACGCATTTCGATCACGAACGCATTCCTGAACGAGTCGTTCACGCGCGGGGATACGCCGCTCACGGCTATTTTCAAGCTTACAAGTCCCACCCGGAGCTGACGAAGGCGTCGTTTCTAAACGATGCAGAAACCAAAACGCCGGTGTTTTGTCGTTTCTCGACTGTCGCCGGAAGCGCCGGATCGCACGACACGGCGCGAGACGTTCGTGGGTTCTCCGTCAAGTTCTATACTGACCAAGGAAACTACGATTTGGTGGGGAACAACATGCCTGTGTTCTTTATCCAAGATGCGATCAAATTTCCCGACCTGATCCACGCGGTAAAACCCGCCCCCGATCGTGGCTTCCCTCAGGCGCAATCAGCCCACGATACATTCTGGGATTTTGTTTCCCTCAACGCCGAAGCGATGCACACGTTGATGTGGGTCATGTCGGATCGTGGCATACC
>JBBSJZ010000067.1:0-16842 GCA_038256795.1 Pirellulales bacterium
AAAGTGTTGTCGATCATGGCGGGTGCGTTCACACAGATTAGGGATGACTCGGGTCACTTGTACGACCACCCGGAGTACAACGTGCAGAAGGATATCCCGGCGGCGCAGAAGATGGTGAGCGAGTGGCCGACGCCGATTCTTTGGAGTGGTTTTGAAATCGGCATCGCTTTGGCTTACCCGCACACGAGCATTGAGAACGACTTCAATTACGTCGCGCATCATCCGCTCCGCGAGGCGTATGTGCTTTACAATCCTCCTCCGCATGATCGACCGACCTGGGATTTGACAAGCGTCTTGCAAGCGGTTCGTCCGAACCATGAGTATTTCGATCTTTCACCGGCGGGCACCGTGACGGTCGCTGATGACGCGCTCACCACGTTCACCGCGAGTGACGATGGAAAGCATCGGTACTTGATCATTCCCGAAGCCAAGAAGGCGAGGACGCTCGAAGCGCTACAATTGTTGTCGAGCGAACCACCCCACTCGGCACGATGATGTCGCGCCGGCGGATCGTTGTCTCGGGCAGCATCAATCGCTGTCGACGCGACGAATTGGACTCATTTCTTCAACTTCATTTCCCCCCCCAAAAAACTCTTTCATCCCTATGCATTCATCTCGCCTTGCCGCTTGGATCTCCGTTTGCATCGCCGTTGCCGGTTGCTCGTCAAATTCGACTTCGACGTCGACATCGGGCGTGGACCGGTCGACGGAGACCTCGGATGCGAAGCCGCGAATCGCCTTGATCATGAAGTCGTTGGCGAACGAGTTCTTTTCCACCATGGCGGCGGGCGCGGAAGCTCACCAACGCGAGCATGCTGGTGACTACTCGCTCGTCTCCAACGGCATCAAGGATGAGCGTGACGTGTCGCGTCAAGTCGCGCTCGTTGACGAGATGGTGGTCAGCGGTGTGGATGCGATCGTGATCGCGCCCGCAGACTCCAAGGCGCTTGTGCCGGTGCTGCGTCGCGCCGTTGCGGCGGGGGTGGTGGTGATCAACATCGACAATCGGCTGGACGCCGAGATTCTCAAAGCCGAGAACTTGGCGATCCCCTTTGTCGGACCCGACAATCGTTCCGGTGCCAAAAACGTCGGCGAATTCCTTGCCAAGAAATTGTCGCCGGATGACGAAGTGCTGGTGCTCGAAGGGATTCGCACATCATTCAACGGCAGCGAACGACGGCTCGGATTCGAAGCTGCGATGAACGAGGCTGGGATACGAATCGTGGACAGCCAATCGGCCCAGTGGGAGATGAGCAAGGCGAACACGGTCGCGTCGGCCATGTTGAGTGAGCATCCGGGTGTGAAAGCGATCTTAGCAGCCAACGACAACATGGCCCTGGGCGCGATCGCGGCTGCCAAGAGTGCAGGCCGCGCGGACGATTTGCACATCGTCGGCTTTGACAATATCGCCGCCGTCCAACAAGCGATTCGCGACGGTAAGGTGCTCGCCACTGCCGATCAACATGGTGACCAGCTCGCGGTGTACGGAATCGAAATGGCACTCAAAATACTCGCTGAACCCGGCGTCGAGATGCGGGATAGCGAGACCCCGATCGATGTGGTGACCGCGGAAACGCTCGGCGTGAATCGCTAACTGGACAGCATCAACGAGATCAGGCGTATTACGTTAGCGCCCGCTTGTTGTGCTGTTCTTCAAGAACCGGGGACTAACGCTGGTCTGCTAAATCGGCGTTGTGATAGACGTCTTGCACATCGTCACAGTCGTTGAGCATGCCGATGAACTTGTCGAACATCGGCACATCATCCGCGGCAATCTCGCTACGTGTTTGGGGGATGAACGTGATCTCGTCAGCGTCGAGTTCGATACCGGGTAGAGACTCCAACAGCGTTTGTTTGGCCTTGGCGTATTCGGTGCTCGGTGCGAACACGGTAACGCGACCTTCCTCGCATTCGACATCGGTCACATCCACGTCGCCGGCGAGAAGTGCCTCGAGGACGGGATCAACGCTATCGCCCTTGAACGCGAACACGGCGAGGTGGTCGAACGAGTGCGCGACTGAACCGGGAGCCCCGAACTTCGACCCCGTTTTGGTAAAGCAATTGCGGACGTCGGTAATCGTGCGGTTGTTGTTGTCGGTCAAGCAATCGATGATGACGGCACATCCACCGGGTCCGTAGCCTTCGTAGCGAGCCGAGACGTAGTCTTCGCCGCCGGCACCCTTCGCTTTTTCGACGGCTTTATCGATCACGTGTGCGGGAACTTGGTCACGCTTGGCCTTTTCGATCAGCGCCCGCAGTGACGAATTGTTCACGGGATCCGCACCGGTATTCTTGGCCATCGCATAGATTTGTTTACCGTACTTAGAATACAACTTGGTCTTTTGGCCCGCGGTCTTGGCCATGGACAGCTTGCGGACTTCGAAACTTCTACCCATTTCGTTTGACTCAGTACCCAGTGTTGCGGCTTGAATGACCTCAATGTCTCCACGCCAGACTATCGCTTCGGCCTCGGGTGAGGCAAGCAGCCTACTGCTGAGTTGCGAATCGCTGACCAAGACCTATGCGGTCACGGTCCTCGATCGAGTCGCGTTTGAGCTTCGCCGCGGTGAGATTCACGGCATCGTCGGTGCCAACGGTGCGGGAAAGAGTACGTTCTGCAAAATCATCGCCGGACTCACGGGGGCGACGTCGGGGTCGATGCGACTTTGCGGTGCCCCGTACCGGCCCTCGAGCAAACGGGATGCTGAGTCGGCGGGCGTGCAGATTGTCCAGCAGGAGCTCAACCAGATCGCCACGCTCACCGTCGCCGAAAATTTGCTGTTGGGACGTTTTCCGCATCGCTGGGGATGGATCGATCGAGGCGAGATGAAGCGGCGCGCGCGAATCGCACTCGATCGCTTCGGACTCGGCGAGATGCCGCTGGATACACCCGCCCATCGACTCGGCGTCGGGCAACAACAAATGATCGAGATCGCGACGGCGCTGGATCGCGATTGCCGGGTTTTGATTTTGGACGAGCCGACGGCGGCGCTGACGCATCGTGAAACGCAGCAATTGTTCGCGTGGCTGAGGAAGTTTCGAGAACAGGGCGTCGGTATGATTTATATCAGCCATCGACTCGACGAGATCATGACGCTGACCGATCGCGTGACCGTGTTTCGCGATGGCAGCGTTGTTACGTCCCAGCCAACGAGCCAGCTCAGCACCGATGCGATGGTGGGCTGGATGACCGGCGACGACACGGCGAGCGATGCTGAAGACTTTGTGTCCTACGCTGGGTCGCGAGTCCGATTGCGCGTCGATGAGTTATCCCGCTCGGATGTTCTCCAACGCATCAGTTTTGATGTGCGAGCCGGCGAGCGAGTCGGCATTGCTGGTCTGATCGGCGCCGGTCGCACGGAATTGCTGCGAGCGATCTTTGGTGCGGATGTGGCGGATTCGGGTCACATCGTTCTCGATGACGATCCCCGGCCGCATCGTTTCACGTCGCCGGCCGAGGCGGTTGCGGCGGGGTTGGCGATGGTGACGGAAGACCGTCAACGATCGGGGCTGTTGCTCAGCCAATCGATTCTTGTCAACACGACGCTCGCGTCCATGAGTGAGTTCCGATCCTCCGGCGGCCGAATTGATCGATATCGAGAACGCGAAACGGCAAGCCGATACCGCAGCGACCTCGACATCCGCAGCACCGGTGTCGACCAGTCTTGTGCCACACTCAGTGGCGGTAACCAGCAGAAGGTCGTGCTCGCGAAGTGGTTGCTGCGTGACGCGAGGGTGTTTCTCTTTGACGAGCCGACTCGGGGTGTCGATGTCGCGGCGACTCGTCCGATCTATCGACTCTTTGATCAACTCGCTCGTGCTGAGAAAGCGTTGGTGATCGTGAGCAGCGATCTGGAGGAGTTGTTGCGAACATGTGACCGCATTCTCGTGCTATCGGCGGGCCGCTTGACGGGTGAATTCCAGCGTGCAAGCTGGTCGCGAGAATCCATTCTGAAAGCCTCCTTTGCTGGGTTTACCAATCCATGATGCCATCGAAGAACACGATCCTCGATCGACTCGCGAACCACGGCGCGGTCGTCCAGTACGCTGGCATGGTCGGCGTGCTGGTGATGTTGATCGCCATCTTCAGTGGATTGAGTGAGCATTTTTTTCGGCCGCAAACGATTCCGTTGATCTTGAACCAGATCCCGGATTTGATCGTGATCGCCGTCGGCATGACACTGGTACTCATCATCGGTGGGATCGACTTGTCCGTCGGTTCGCTGTTGGCGCTCGGGTCCGCCGTGATCGGCGTGTTGATGGTGGATCACGGTTGGTCGTTCGTCCCCGCATCAATCATGTGTTTGGTGACCGCCGCCGCGTGCGGGCTCGCCAGTGGCTTCGTCAGTGTCGGTGCCAAGATCCCCTCTTTTATCGTGACGCTGGGGATGCTCGAAATCGCCCGCGGTATTGCTTACTGGTTAACCGATTCGGAGCAGAAGTACATCGGTTCGTCGGTCGAGTCACTGAGCCAACCGTTGCCCATCATCGGGTTGTCGTCGGCTTTTTTGATCGCGCTTGCCGTGGTGATTAGTGTGCAGTGGGCGCTGACGCGAACCGTCTTCGGACGGTACTGCATCGCGATCGGAACGAATGCGGAAGCCGTTCGCATGTCGGGAATCAATACCGTTCCCTACAGCATCATCGTCTTCACGCTGAGCGGATTGCTGTGCGGGCTCGCGGCCATCATGCGAACGACGCTACTCCCGAGCACGGATCCAGAAACGGGGGGCGGGATCGAGTTGGCCGCAATCGCGGCCTGCGTGATCGGTGGAACGAGTTTGATGGGTGGACGCGGCAACGTGGTCAATACGTTTTTCGGGGTATTGATCATCTCGGTTCTGCAGACGGGGCTCGCGCAAATTGGTGCGGCTGAGGGAACCAAGCGAATGATCACGGGCGCCGTGATCATCATCGCGGTGCTGCTGGACGCGGCACGAGCAAGATGGATGGTTCGCACACCGAAGAACTAAGGCGTCTCACAAAAACGGATATCGCAATCACTGGCGACAATCGATTGAGTCCATGATCGAATCGGCCAGCTGCGGTCGTTCATGCGGGCGCTGATTCGCAGGTGTCGACTTGCGAAGGTGTCACTCAACCAAAAAAACCCCGCAGTGGTCACTGCGGGGTTTCGATGTTGTTGATTTGAACGCGTCGGATGACGTTAGTTCAAGATCTTGGTCAGATCGCTCATCACGGTATCGATATTGAGGTCTTTGGCGTTAGCGACGGCGTAGCTAGCGAGCACACCACTGTCACCGGCGAGCGTGACCGTGACTGCGGCCTTGGCATTGACGCCGTAGTCCGCGGGTCCGTTCTCAAATTCGTTGGGGACGACGAAGGGGACGTGAGTGGTCTTGCTCGCGGCAGCGAACTTTTTGGCTTCCGCAGTGGCCGATTCTTTGTCGTCGCCGAGGACATTGACGAAGACGCGGAGCTTGGAGGATTCGTTATCGGCGATTGCCTTATCGAGCTTCTGGACCAATTCAGTCACTTTAGGATCGGTCGAGCGAGTGAACACGATCACTTGCGGCTTGGAGCCATTGCGACAGCGATAGCATAGGTTTTGACCTTGTTCGACGCCGTCATCCTCAGCACCTGCAATCTTGGTGACGTTGAAGGCTCCGAGGTGATCGCCGTGCTGAGGACCACTTTTGAGGCCCGCATTCGCTGCATCATCCGCAACTGCAACACCACTCATCGCGAACGCGACAACGGCCATACTGAGCATGAATAGTTTCTTCACTGGAAATCTCTCTACAATGTGACTTGAATGTCGGCCACACGACGTGGCAACCGGCACCGAATTGTAAGGCAACGGGGTACCCCTTGGGGCGCGATTCACGAAAAACCGGAAAACATCAGCATACAATTTCGGTGTGCCTTGTGAGATAGTTTCGCTCGGCATTCATTTTTTACTATTTTTTGCACCGTTTCGATGAGTGATTGATGAATTACAGGTTGATTAACGGCGTTTTTGGGATTCTCGCGAGTGGCATGGTGATGCTCGCATCGACCGCCACTGATGTGAGTGATCGTGAGCCGATCGCTGCGGATCGGGATCGATCGCCCGTGGATTTGGCGCTTTCGGGCGACGGCCGATGGCTCGTGACGGCGAACCAAACGTCGCACTCGTTATCGTTGATCGATACGCAAACGAAGCACGTGGTCGATGAAGTGCGGTGTGGCGACCACCCACTCGATCTCGAGTTCATTCCGGGCTCACTGCGGTTACTCGTGACCGCGTCCTGGGCGGGGACGGTCGAGGAATTCGTCATTGATGAAAACCGATTACGTCATGTGGCGTCGATCGAAGTCGGCCGTGAACCCGCGGGGATCGCGATCGCCGCTGGCGCCCCCAAGGCCTACGTGGGATGTGTCGCGTCGGCCGAGGTCGCAGAAATCGATCTGGACACGCATCAAGTGCTGCGCCGATTCAAGGTCGGTAACTGGCCCAAGTACTTGACGCTTTCAGGCGATGACCGACGGCTCGCGATCGGCAGCGGTGGTGATGGCAACATCATGGTCGTTGACACCGATACCGGCGAAGAGCTGTACCAAGAACCGCTCGCCAACGGTAACAATCTGGGCCAAATGCGGACATCCGCGGATGGCAAGTACGCTTACTTTACGTGGATGGTCTATCGCACCAATCCCATTTCGGTGAGCAACATCCAGCGCGGCTGGGTGTTGGCAAGTCGGATCGGCCGGGTGCGACTGGATGGTCCTGCGGACCGTGAAGCCATCTCGCTCGACGTGCCACGTTTAGCCGTGGCGGATCCGCATGACCTCGTGATTTCCGCCGACGGAAACCGCCTCGTCGCATCTTCGGCGGGAACCCACGAGTTACTCGTGTATCGGTTACCGGATTTGCCGTTCGTGGGTGCGGGTGGTCCGGGTGATCTGATCGATCGCCGATTGCAAAATGATCGAGATCGCTTTGACCGAATCGAAGTCGGTGGTCGGCCGATGGGTTTGCGAATCCGTGACGATCATCGCACGGTGTACGTTGCAAATTTCTTGCTCAATGCGGTCCAAGTGGTCGATCTCGTCAGCAAGAAAGTGACGCATCAAATCGATCTCGGTGGCCCGCTCGAGAAGACGCTCGCCCGCCGAGGAATGGAAGTGTTCTACGACGCGGAGTTCAGCCTCGACCAGTGGTACAGTTGTCATTCGTGTCACCAAGATGGCGGCAGCAACGCGCGACCCATGGATACCATGAACGATGGTACCGAAGACACACTCAAAACGGTCTTGCCACTCTACAACGTGACTCAAACGGCGCCGTGGACTTGGCACGGCTGGCAACAAGATCTCGACGATGCGATGGAGACGTCCGTGACGTCAACCATGATGGGGCCACTCCCGAGTGACGAAGACAAGAAAGCGCTTGTCGCGTATCTCGCCACCTTGAAGCTGCCACCGAACCCTTTCGTCGGAGCGGGTGGCGTGCTGAGCGAAACTCAACTTCGCGGCCAGCAAGTCTTTCACAGTGAAGCGGCGGCGTGTGCGAGTTGTCACCATGGGCCGCTGTACTCGGACGGCGAGAATCATGACGTCGGCACAGCGTCCGAGACGGATGTTTATGACGGTTACAACACGCCATCACTCGTCGGCGTTTACCGGCGTGTACGGTTGCTGCACAACGGTTCCGCTCGCAGCCTCCAGCTGTTACTCAGCGGTCGTCACAGCCCGGAACTGGTGAGCGGCACGCGTCCGCTAACACCGCAAGAAGTCGACGATCTGGCGGCGTTTCTTCAAACCTTGTGATTCAAGCCTCGCGAGATTGGACCACGATGCTTGCCCTTGGCGATCTCAGGTCCAACGCCGAGGGAACTGGTATGCTAGCATCTTGTTAGCCTCGAAGCGAAATTCGAGGATGAATCGATCTGAGTGGTCCGCAGCGTGAACAGGCAATTTGATGGCCCCTGAAGTTTCGCATTTGATTTTCGATGTTGAAAGCATTGCTGACGGAGATTTGATTTCGTCGGTGCGTTACTCGGGCGAGGGTTTGTCGGGCCCTGAAGCGATCACGCGGTACCAGGCGGAGTTGCTCGAAACCAAGGGTACGACGTTCATCCCGCATACGTTCCAGATACCGATCGCCGTGGTGATCGCGAAAGTCAGTTCCGATTTTCGATTGGTTGACGTGGTCTCGCTCGATGAGCCTCATTTTCGGCCGCACGTCATGACCGAAAATTTTTGGCGGGGTTGGGATGCTTACAAACGGCCCCAATGGGTGACCTTCAATGGCCGCTCGTTCGACATGCCGCTGATGGAGTTGGCGGCGTTTCGCTTCGGCATCTCATTGCCCAAGTGGTTTGAGAATGACGGCTACAAATCGCCTCGCAATCGCTTCACGCTGAGTGCTCACTTTGATCTGCAAGAAGTCCTCACTAACTTCGGAGCCGCTCGCTTCAATGGTGGACTGAATCTTGCTGCCCAGCTACTGGGTAAGCCCGGCAAGATGGGCTTGCGAGGTGATCAGGTTCAGTCGCAATATGACGAAGGCAACTTGCAAGCCATCAGCGATTACTGTCGTTGCGACGTCTTGGACACTTACTTTGTGTTCATGCGAACAATGGTGTTGATGGGTAAAATGACGCTCGCTTGCGAGGTTGAGCGCGTGGGTCAAGCGAAGGAGTGGATCCAGGAGCGAGCGAACCACTGCGAAGCCTATGCCGCGTACCTGGGGTGCTGGGGTGACTGGGTCGCCCCGCCGGAGGCGTAAGCGGTCCGCAATTCGCAGCGTTTTATCGTGCGAATCGCCTCGATCTGCCTTTACGGCGCGGCCGAATCGCTGGTAGTTTCGCTGGCGACAGTAGTTCTCTTTGCGATCTCAATCTCAACCCATAGCGGTTTATGGCTAAGCATGGATGTCTTTGCCGACCGGTTTTTCGGCGTTCCTTGATGAGGAGTGGTTCTGGCTGCGCGTTGGTCGCGTGTTGGTTGGTCGGATCGTTTTTAGTCGCGTCGCTCGATCAACCCGTTGTCGCTCAAGCGGTTCCCGATAACGTCACCTCCGCGGCGGTTGCCGACTCCGTGGATGCGTGGTTCATGGTCGGTTGGTCCGCAGCCGAACCGAGCGTTTGGGACTTGAAGTTGGCGATCGAGTCGGATGGACCGGCGAGCTTCGTGGGCCTCGAGAACCACTGCACCTCGGACGCATCCACCGGTGCCATCGACTTCACCCCGGGCGAGCCTCGCGTGTCGATCAATACCCGCGAGCCCTCCCAAGGCGGGATGGTGCGTGTGCGGTTGCGAGCCCCGTTGGACGCGTCGCTCGCATGCTATCGAGCGGGATCCGACGATCCCGTGCGAGTTCGCGTCGCCGATTTACTCAGTGCATCAGCGGCGACCGAGATCACCACTGCGGCGCCAGAGTCGAAGTCGGGGCTCGTGTGGAAATTCGAGCGAACGCCGCAGGACTCGCTACGAGTCGACTTGGTCCGTACGTCGAAGATGATTCCGATCAACGAACCCCTCGCGTTCTCGCTCGGTGTCCATCACCACGCGTCCCGAGCGGGCTTCGATGTGATCCTCAAGTACTCACTCGTCCGCGTCGACGGCGGCGAGACCATTGCCACTCAATCGTGGGCCCACAAGCTCGATGAATCCGGCTCATCACCGCTGATCGAGGTCACGACTCCGGCATTGACCGAGCCCGGTATCTACGAGTTACGCGCACTTGTTGAAACGACCGACGAGGGCTTGTGGGGAAAAATTCGTCGACGCAAAGAAACGTTACTCGAGTCTGGTGTCGCGGTCGTGGTGCTGGGGACCGACGCCGCGAAGCTTAGCGCCGAGGTCACAGCCCTCGACAGGGCGCCGACTCCGTGGCAATTGATTCAAACGATTCGCCCCGCCGATGCCAAGCAATGGACGTTTTCGCGGATCGTGCCGGCGACGACCGATGCGCTCATGTCGACGATCCAGTCGGGCGCACCCTCGACGTTGTCGACGATTCAGCACGCTGAACAAGCGGTTTCGTCGCTCGCCGCGGGCGCGATGTGTGAATTCAAACTGGCGGTTGATGGGATCGGCAAACCGCACGTTGTGACGTTGAGGTATCCGGCTGCGGCGGGTGCAAAAATGCGCATCGAAATTCGGTCCAGCGCCACGCCGCTGCAACCCCGAGCATCGTTCGCGATCCATGAAGACGCCATCGGTATTGATCATTCACCGTGGTCGACTCATTCGTTCGTTCACTATCCCGGCAGCCGCGACGAATCGATTCGATTGACGAACCTGGACGCATCGCAAGCGGTTTCGTTTCATTCGATTCAAGTCACGGGGGGGCCGTCTCGATTGACGCACTCACCGCGAATGGTGACGCCGAAGTCAGGTGCAACCGGCGAGGTCGCGACGATTGTTGCCCTCAGTCTTCGTGATTTCGGCTGGGTCGAACAACTCACACCGGACTTCGAGGCGCGGAGCGAATTCGCTGCTCTGCTACCAGAATCCAAGTCACTGCATCGGCTTCGCGTGGCAACGAGGCGGCTGGCCGATTATGCCCACGCCTGTGGAATGAATCGCGTGATTCTGCCCGCGAACCAGGGCGGACGGCTGTGGTTTGAAACCGGGGAATTGAGCCGACGTTTTCTTGCCCCGGCGGAGTTTAACGAGCGGCTGCGATTGGTGCTCGATCAATTGGATCAATCGAACATCGGCGCCATCGTCAGCCTCGAGCCGACCATGTCGCTCGCAACCGTGGAAGCGGGTATCCGCAACCGCAATCCATCGAGCACGACCGCCGGTTCACCACCACTCGATGCGCTTCGTGGCGGCAGTGATGCGAACCTTTATCAACCGCTGGAAAGTGTGGTTGCGACCTCGATAGCGAGATTGATATCGGATCTGGAAGTCACTTGCCGACCACATGCGTGTTTCGACGGCTTGAGCCTCGCCTGTACCGCCACCAGCCACCTCGCGCCGATCGACATCGAACAACCATTCTCTCCGGCGATCATGAATCGCTTCGTGAGTTCATCACCGGAGTTGATGGAGGCGCTTGCCAAGCTTGATGCGGCGGAAGCCAATCGTCGTCTCGACGCGTGGCGACGAGGCGAAGGACGCGTCACGTTTGCGCGTTGGATGACGCGAGAGCAGCGTCGGTTGCTGGAGCGTTTGGCTTCGCCGGTGAATGGCCACGTGCTACTCCGCGTGCCTCAATCGAGTTTGTACGTGGCGGGCGAAACGGCGATCTACGATGACCATTGGCCGACGCTCGAGTCGAAGCTTTATCCGGTGTACGAACACCAAGGTGGCGGCTTCGGTTCGCTATCGCTCCAGCATTCACAAGCACATCGTTTGAACTCCATCACGACGCTCGAGCCGACGCATGCTAAAACGACCGTCGTGGCGATCGGCGAAACCGATTCGCCCGACGGGACCGCGGCGGCGGTGATGCACGAGTCGCTCGCCATGGATCTGGCAAGATGCATTGAACGATTGCAACCTCGGGCGGTGATTTTGGATTGCAACGTCGTCACCGGTAGCCTCTCGCCGCCCGTCATTCGCTCGTTGCAGGCGATCGCGTCCGCACCGATCGGTCGACTCGGACGCGTCGATTGCTCCGATCCCACCGCGCATCCCGAGCGGATTTATCACAACCCAGCGAATGACGGGCTGTTGCTATTGAATCTCGCTCCCTGGTCGACCGACGTGGTGCTGAGTGACGCCAGCAAAAGTCACTGGATCGCGGCAGCGGAAAGCAACTCGTTGCCAGACCTGGCTTACGGAACTCCGTTGGATGCGAGCCCGCCGTCCTCAACCCAGCCCGGAGCTTTCGGACTCGTCGCCGGAGAAGCGCGATGGTTGAGAACGGAAAGCGGTCAACCGGCAAAAATATCGGACTGGGCGAGCCATCCCGCTGGAGGCGAAGTCGGACTGGCTCGAATCAAGGCGGCGGTCACTCGCATCGTCGAGCGGATTGGAGTGTTCTCGGAACCATCCGACTATGCGGGGCTCGCCAATGGCGGTTTTGAACAAGCATCGGCGGTTGGCATCGTCGGTTGGTTATCCGCCCAACACCCGCCCGACGCGGTCCGCATCGACACCGAGGCATCCGAGGGCACCCAGTCGGTGTGTTTGACGACGGATGCGCGCTCCAGCACGCGAACGTGGTTGGTCAGCGAGACGTTCACGGCTCCGACGTCGGGTCGGCTGGCAGTCTCGTTGGCGTGCCGCGGCGAGCTCAACGATCCATCAGCCACCGTCGCAACTCCGACGCCAGCTGAACGGACACCGGGCCGGTTGCGTATTGCGATCGAGGGGACGCGACGCGGCGAAGCGTTTCGCCGCACGACTGAAATTGAAATGCCCCACGATGGACGGTGGCAAAACCGACGTATCGTGCTGGAGTGGGACGCGATCGATCCTCGCGACACGCAATCGCTTCGACTGACGATGGATAGTTTGACGCCGGGCCGTGTTTGGATTGACGACGTTCACTTACACGATTGGTTCCCCCTCGAAAGCGAACGCAATGACCTGCAAGGCCAATCGTTTCTCGCTGTCCAAGGACTGCAGCGTGGGAACATCACCCCTGCGGCCCGATTGATGCGAAACGATTGGGCGAGATACCTCATGACATTGCCGGTGGACACCCCACAGCGGCTCGCGACGTCGAGTCCTGCCAGATCCGATGGCAATCCACGCTCGACGACGAGCCAACCATCGTCCTGGAAAGAAGCGGCGATCGAAGTCGAATCGACCAACTCAAATACCCCGGGAATGGCCGAGCGATTGCGCAGCTGGCTACCGCGTCCGTTACGATTCTAGTGTCATCCGTTCCCGAGTTTGCTCAATCCTTCTCACGAGGGCGATCTTGAACCGAAATCTGAAACAATCTTGCCGGACCGGTTCATCCTGGGTCGGCATCGTGCTCACGGTTGCCGCATCCGCGGGCGCGGGACTGGGCTTCGCCGCTTGGTGGGCCATGAGCCAAACAAGCTACGTTCCCGATTTTTATGAGCGAGCGAAACTGCAAACTCCGGCAAAGGTTGCCGAGGCGAGCCGTCGACTCGAAACGGATGTCCAACAACTCCAAGACGATGCAGCCCGACGCGGTACGTGGCGAGCCGCGTTCAGCGACGATGAAATCAACGCGTGGCTCATCCAAGAGTTACCGACAAAATTTCCGAAGCTGCTAGCCAAGGGTGCGAGCGAACCGCGGGTGTTGATCGGGGACGACCGGATTCTCGCGGCGGTTCGTTACAAGGATCGTCACTTCGATACGATCATCTCGTGTGAGGTAACGGCGGAGTTGACCGAAGAGCCCAACATGCTCGCGATCCGGGTTCGCAACCTGCGTGCCGGTGCGCTGCCACTCCCGCTCCATCAATTCATCAAAGGCATCTCCAAGGAAGCCGCGAGCGGCGGAGTCGACATTCGTTGGGACATGACCGATGACGGTCCCGTCGCGCTGGTGGCTGTGCCGAGCGAGCACCCGGCATACGCTCACAAGCCGGTCATCGTCGAATCGGTCAAGCTCATCGACGGACAATTATTGCTCGCCGGTCACACGGGCCCCGAAGCTCGCGACGCCTACAAGCCACGCGGCAGCATCCATCGATTCGTCTCCTATCGCGTCGCCGACAATCGAAATTGCAGCCCGTCTCGATCAGCCTCGAAGCAGACGATGGAAGTCACCCGGTAGTCGTCATCGCGCCGGATACCGTGGGTCCAGTGGAGCCGCGCCGACCATCGCCCGGTCGTCGCTTCAATCAACTCGTAATCTCCGCTGGCGACTCGCGTTACCACGCCGCGATCCCCCGACACTTCGCCTTCGTAATGCAAGTACTCGAGGCGATGATTGGCGAGCGATTCGGCACGCATGTTGAGTTCTTCGCTCGGGTCGATTATCTCCATCGCATCCGTCGCGAATGTGCGCAGATGCCCGTCGAGCTCGAACATCCAATCGAAATGCGTCGATCGAGAATGTGATGGACTCGAGCGCGAGAATTTCTCGCCCACCTCGTGACGCAGGACGACAAATCGCGGCATTAGCGATCCCTCCCGCGAGTGAGTGCTTGGTATTGGCGAAGTATTCCAGCATCCTGGGGCGGTTGGGTCAGCAGAATGTACTTCGCTCGCTTGCCCGCCTCCGCCGCGTCACACAATTGGGCGGCACGCAACTTCGCCTCATGCCACGCATCGCTGCCGCGAGTCACACCGCTGGATAACTCATCCCACCACTTCACCGCGGCAGCTTGCAGGGTGCTGTTTTCGCTCTCGCCAAATGCTATCGCGAGCTCACGAATCACGGCGCCGCGCTGGTCAGCCGTCGCGACCAGGGTCGCCGCCGCCGCATTCGCCTCATCCACACGATCGAGCCAGATCAATCGGGACACATGATCGCTGGACTCGGTCGTCACACCGGGCCAGGCTTCAATGAGTTTGGCGATCGGTTCGCGTAAACTCGCGTCGATGATCGCATCACGCATCAATCGCCGCTCGACATCCGCTTGCCAGGATGATTCCAATGGGCCGAGCACTTCGCTCAGCACGAGCGACTGACGGAATCGAACCAGCGCGAGTGGGATGGTCAACTCACCGACGGGCGGTGGCTGCGATTCGTTAGTGTTTGGCAATTTCTCTCGCTCCAATGCGAACGCCGCGGCGGCCAAGTAAGCCGTGTACGTCGACTCGCTGGCTCGCCGGTCGATGTCGGTTGTGGCATGCTCGAATCGCTCACTGAGCGCCGCGAGTTCATTCGTGGTTGCTTGAGATAAAGCGATTCGCCAGGAGTGAGCGAATTCGTTCAATCGCCCCGCATCAACGGGTGAGTTCAAATTCAGCGTCGTGACTTCGGCAGCGTCGATGTATCGTTGCTGGCGCTGGAGTGCCTGGATCAACCACGCACGGGCGGATGCGACGGGCCCGGTGATGGGCCAAGTGGCGATGGTTTCGCGGAGCATCGTTTCGACTTGAGTGTCGTTGTTTTTGTCGTTGGCTTGGGCGAGCAGCATCGCGGCCTGGACCGCCATCGCGGGTGCGGCTTCATGATCCGTATGCCGCATCGCCACACGGTAGAGAATGGATGCCGCGCCGGCGGGGTCGCTCGCCGCCACGTAAGCTGCCGCCGCTTTGGAACCACGCTGAATCGCTCGGGTGGCATCCGAGTCATGGATTGCAGCCGCGGCAAGCAGCTCCGCCGCGCGTGCCGGATCACCGCGACGAAGCCAGTCTTCACCCTCGATGGCAATGATGGCGGGATCGACGTCACCGTTTTGCCCAGCGTCATTGCCGCGGGCGAATCGGAAGTCACTGAGCACGATCGCTTCGGCTCGCCGCCGGGCGTAGGCACCGTTACGCATCCCGATCGATTCGATCCACCTCGATGCGGCGACGTTGATGTCTTGAGGCACATCGACAAGCTCGGATGCTTGCTGCGCGGTGATGTGTTGAAGCTGGAGCAAAAAACTGAGCCTTGCCAAATCCATGTCGAGTGACATCGGTGCCGATTGCGGATCGTTTCCGTAGAAGGCACTCAACTGGTTTTCAACCGCGCTGAAACGCTGATCGGCGAGATCCACTTTGACTTGCAGCGCCCGCCGCTGGATCTCCGCCTCGCTCGCTTCGAGCGGCGCGAGTGACTCCAATGCCTCGACCGCCGACCGAGTGCTACCCGATCGCAGCATGGCTTCGATCCTCAACAGTTGCATTTCACCCCAGCCCGCGGAACCGGTCGATAGCGACTCCAGCGATGCGTCGGCATAGCGCATGGCTTTGGTCGCGGCATCTCGTTGGTCATCGCTTCCGATGACAAAGATTTCGGTGATCGCCAACATCGATTGCACGACTCCGATGTGCAATCGCTGGTCGAGTTCCTCGAGATCCTTCGTCATCGCACGAGTGGCGGTACCGCCGATTTTGTCCATCGCGATTCGCTCGCGCTGGACCTCGGCGATCAAAGCTTCGGAATCGCTCACGAGCCTCGCGCTTCGCTCGATCGCTCGCAACGTAGCGGCTGAGTCGACGCCGCGTGTCGATGCCACAACGCAGTCTTGGAAACAAGCCGCGCGCAGAATTTCGATCGCTTGGAATTGCAGGAACACTGTCGCACGCGACTCCGGATACTCCGCCATCAATTTTGAAACGGGAGCGCCAATTTCGACGAGCTGAGAATCCGAGAGGGTTCCCCGCGACAGCGACTCATTCAATTCAACGCGAACCAAATTCGATGTCCAACGAGCGCGGTGGAGCGAGTCCCCGTTACTTCCCGCAATCCTCGACTCACACATCGATCTCGCGTCGTCGAACAGGTCCGCGCGGAGCATCGCGGCCAGCAAATCCGCGTCACGACTGGAACTCACTCGGCCGACTGGCGACGATTCGACCGGGGCCGGTTCGGCCGTCGCAGCGATCTCGGTAAGCGCCATGCAAACCAGGGCCAGTGCGACCGACTTCGAGCCCCCGATCGCAAGCTTGATCATCGCTTGTGAGCCATCACGATCACCGCATCGGCGACGAGGCGATCGGAGTATTGAGTCACGGTCGCGTCCATGCCGCGGAACCAGACCATGAACGGTGCGACGTATCCGGGCGGTGCTGCTGTGGGGTCGGGCACCGTGAATCCCGGCGGTAAGGGATGTCCCAAGTACGCCGTACTCGTCCAGCGCGCGAGGTCCGTGTCATAGACGTACTCGCCACCGAGCGAACACTGCAAATCCGTTCCCAATACATGGCGCGCCGCGCCGTTCACTTCGTCCTGTGGTACCGTCAATTGGTTGGCGAGAAGGTTCAAGAAACTGGCCCCGGCACGACTCGTGTCGTCGGCTCGTGCGTAAAGTTGTGCGTTGACCCAATTCTCGAGTTGGCTGCCCGCAAGATTGC
>JBBSJZ010000068.1:0-16730 GCA_038256795.1 Pirellulales bacterium
CCGACGGCACCCGCGTAAGGTCCGCGGCGATGTGGTTCGATGGAATCGATGACTTCCATCGCCCGCACCTTGGGTGCGCCAGAAACGGTGCCAGCGGGAACGCAAGCTTTGAGCGCGTCGAAGGCATCGAGACCTTCACGGAGCTGGCCCTGCACTTCGCTGCTGATGTGCATCACGTGGCTGTAACGTTCCACCACCATCACTTCGGTCAACTCGACGGTTCCGAAACGGGCGACGCGGCCGACGTCATTGCGGCCGAGGTCAACGAGCATCACGTGCTCAGCTCGTTCTTTCGGATCGGCGAGCAATTCTTCTTCGAGTTGCTTGTCTTCTTTTTCCGTGCGACCGCGGCGGCGGGTACCGGCCAACGGACGAACCGTGACCACGTTGTCGATGACGCGACACATGATCTCGGGCGAACAACCGACGAGCACGCACTCGGGTGTTCGCACATAGAACATGAACGGGCTCGGGTTCACCACGCGCAGTGAACGATAGATCTCGAACGGATCGACATCGGTGCGAATGCTCCAGCGCTGGCTCGGCACGACCTGGAATATATCGCCGGCGCGAATGTATTCGACACAGGTGCGAACGGCATCACCGAACGACTCACGCGTGAAATTCGACTCCATATCGAGCTCGAGCTCATCATCGTTGTCGGCCGGTATCTCCGCGATCGGGTAGGCGAGCGGCTGAGACAGTTTCGCAATCGCCGCATCGACTCGCTCGGCGGCGATGCTGTACGCCGTTTCCGTTTCCCTCGTCGTCGCGATGCCGCGGCAATCGGCGAGTGAGATGATGGTGATGGTTTTGGCGACGTGATCAAAAACGCACAGCGTATGAAAGAAGCTGAAGTCCAAATCGGGCAGGCCGCGATCGTCGGCGGGCGAGTTGGGTAGATGCTCGACGTAGCGAACGACGTCGTAGCCCGCGTAACCGATCGCGCCACCCACGAACGGTGGCAATCCCGCGACGTTCGCAACGCGGTAGTGAAAGTGTTGACGGAAGGTGTCCAAAGGGTCCGTGGATGTTTGTCGCTCAATCTCGCCGCTGGCCAAGTCCGTCAATTCGATCGCATCCCCCTGGGCTCGGAACCGGGTGAGGGGGCTGGCAGCGAGAAAACTGTAGCGACCGACCTTTTCGCCACCGATCACGCTCTCGAACAAGCAAGCGGGGCCGCCGTCGTCCAGCAAGCGAAACGCGGTCACCGGCGTCAACGTATCGCTGAGCAAACGTCGGTAAACGGGGACGAAATCGTGACCACGAGCGAGTTCGGCAAAGTCGGCTGGTTTTGGCGTGTGCATCGGTCGAATAAAAATGCGTCGAGGGTGAAGTAGCATACTAGTCTCACAGCCGCGGCCCCGTTCGTGTAGGGGCACACTTTGTGAGGGCGGGGGCGTGCGAAGTTGACACCCGCCGGAGCAGCGATAGAATCACTCCTCCGCATGCTTAGTCGTTGCTGCGATTCGATTTACGACGAAAGCAACCTTGAGGAACACGCGACCATGAAATGCCAGTACTGCGAAAAACCCGCGACGTTCCACATCACCGAGTTGACTGAACCGACCGGCCCCCAGGTCATGCACCTGTGTGAGGAGCACGCGCGGACGTTCTTGCAGAAGGACAGCTCTTCACCCACCGCGACGATCGCGGGGGCTCTCGCCAAGCAATTGCAGCTGGGCCAAACCAAGCAGGAACTCGCGGAGCTCGACCAGAAAGAGTGTCCGGTATGCGGAATAAGTTTTTTCGAGTTCCGCAATTCCGGTCGACTGGGCTGCCCTTACGACTACACGCACTTCGAAGCCGACCTCAAACCGTTGCTCATCAACATTCATGACGCCACCCAGCACAAGGGTAAACATCCCCAGCGGGCCGCAGCGACAGCGGATTCGCAGGCGAAGTTGATTCAGATGCGTCGCGAGATGGAAGAGGCCGTCGAGCGAGAGGATTACGAGCGAGCGTCAGAGATTCGTGATGAGCTGCGAAAAATCGAGACCCAGGGCAGCGTCAGTTAACCAAGCGTACTGCCGCTGGCAGCCGAAAAGTCTATGATCGGCTTCGTGCGGTGCGCGCAGTAAATGCGCGAACGGCTGCCGAACTTTGAATTCTCGGTTTTGAAACCCGATTTTGAACCCCGATTGGCTCGCTGAGCGATCGTCCCTTGCTGCAGAGAGCTCGACGTGCGACGCGATTCGGACTTTAACGACTTGGCTCACAGCAGCGGCGAATGGCTCAAGGGGACCGGCCCCGAATCGGACATCGTCATTAGCAGCCGCATTCGCTTGGCACGCAATCTCGCCGATTTCCCGTTCATTCGGCGGTGCAGTGACGAGGACCGCGTCAGCATCGAGCGAACCGTGCGGGCAAGGATGGAGGCGCTCTCGGATTGGGACCAAATTCGTTACATCGATCTCGAACCGCTCTCGGAAGTCGACCGCCAATTCCTCGTCGAGCGCCAACTCATCAGCCGCGAAATCGCCGATGCCGATGGCTCACGAGCCGTCGCGATCGATCCGAGCGAACAGTACAGCGTGATGATCAACGAAGAAGATCACTTGCGGATTCAAGTCATGCACAGCGGTTTGGACTTGGAGTCGGCGTGGCAGCAGATCGATGCCCTCGACGACAAACTCGAGGGTGTGATTCTGTATGCGTTTCATCCCAAGTACGGCTACCTGACCGCGTGCCCGACCAATGTCGGCACCGGACTTCGCGTCAGCGTGATGCTGCATTTGCCAGCACTCGTGATCACCAAGCAAATAGAGAAAGTGTTCCGCAGCATGCAGCGGATCAACGTCACCGTGCGTGGTCTTTATGGCGAAGGGTCCCAGTACACCGGCGATTTTTACCAAGTCAGTAACCAAATCACGCTCGGGCGTGGCGAGCGTGAGTTATTGTCGCTCGTCGGTGATGACGTCGTGCCGCGAATCATCGAGTACGAGCGAAAGGCCAGGAAGTTTCTGCTCGGTCAAAACCAGCAGGATCTTCACGACGACGTCAGCCGAGCGTTGGGTATCCTCAGCACGGCCAAGAAAATTAGCAGCGAAGAGACGATGCACTATTTGTCAAAAGTGCGAATGGGCATCAACTTGGGGCTGATCGATAACGTTCAAGTCAGCACGATTAACAAGTTGTTCATCCACACCCAGCCCGCGCACCTGCAGAAACTGCACGGTCGGATTCTCGGATCGAGCGACCGCAATGTCGAACGAGCGACGTACTTGCAGCGGCACCTTCTCGGTCAACTCGGCGAGAGTGAGCTGAATTAGCAGCAGCATTTTCGATTTCGGCTTGTTAAACTTAGGGACGGACCCAGCCCAGTTCTCAGCAAAGAAGATGTCGGAGTGGCGGACGAGATCCAGTTAATCGACCGAGCGCTGCAAGGCGATCGAACTGCCTTTGCGCAATTGGTGGAACTGAACCAGGATCGTTTGTTTGCCTCGATGATCCAGGTCACCGGGTCGCCCGACGAGGCTGAGGAGGTGGTCCAGGATGCGTTCATTCGCGCGTTTGTGAAACTCGACACGTTCCAACGCAACAGCCAATTCTTCACGTGGCTCTACCGCATCGCGTTCAACAGCGCGCTGACGCGCCGTCGTCGTCGCCGGCATCGCGTATCGCTCGACCAAGCCCGCGAAACGGTCGGCTTGGAGATCGCCGATGATGGCGACGCCGTCGATGAACCGATGCTCCGGCGTGAGCGCGTGGCGCTCGTTCGCCAAGCGCTCGGCGAATTGACGGAGGAACACCGTTCCATTTTAGTCTTGCGAGAAATGGAAGATCATTCGTATGAAACGATCGCTGAAATTCTCGAAATCTCCATCGGTACTGTCCGTAGTCGGCTGAGTCGAGCGCGTCGCCAATTGAAGGTCACGCTCGAAGCCATGCAGCGGGCCGAAGAGTCGAAGTCTTAGCGGCACCCATCCATCGTCGCCCGACCCCAACCCATCGCGGAGCGTCCCACCGTGGCATCCAGCCAATTCAGCGCCAGCAGCGATCCGCACAATCATGGCCAAGTTCAACAAGGCGTGGGAGCGGCCCGCCCCTTTCTCGGCATCCAGTACAAATGTTGCCAGACCTATGGGCGGTTGTACCGGACGACCTCGGGCACCTCCTACGAAGGCCGCTGCCCGAAGTGCGGAAAATTGCTGTCGGTTCCCATCGGCTCCGGCGGCACCGGCCAACGGTTTTTCTCCGCCGGCTAGCACCCACTACCCACTACTAACGACCAACTACCCATGCTCGGTGAGTACAAAGTCAATCGTTGCACCCGTCGCTGCCACACGTTGGATCGTCCGCTGCGCGAGGGTGAGTGGTACTACTCGGTCATCTTCGAGGCCGGAGACGACTTCACGCGCCGCGATTACTCCGCCGAGAGCTGGACGGGGTTACCCGACGGGGGTATCGGTTTTTGGAAGAACCGGGTCCCGAAGTCGGACCAGCGCAAGCTCGTTCCGGCTCCGAATGAGTTGCTCGTCGATTTGCTGCGTCAAATGGAGTCGATTCCTGCCAAGTCCAAGAGTCGTTACTTATTGGCTCTGACGCTCCTACGTCGCAAGGTCGTGCGGGATGTGACGGCGCCGCGGCAACGCCTCGTCGCCGCCAAAGCTGGCGAAACCAAGGCCCCGACGGACGAGATCATGAGCTTGGAAGTGGCTGCGGACGGCTCGAAGATGGATATCCCGGTATGCGAGGTTGACGCGCACGAGCGAGAACTGCTTAAAGATGAGTTGCAAGAACTGTTGTACTGCGAAGCCGATCCAGAAACCTAAACTGCAACCAAGGCTCACGGATGAGAACTGCCGCATGGATCGGCATGATGCTGGTGCTATTCGTCTCCGGGGGCGCGACGTGCTTTCGTCGCGACGTCGTCGTACCGTTCCCACCGCCACCGATCGTCTTCGAGACGACACCGACACTTGAGCAACTCGCCGCAGTCGTCAATCGCACCGATGCGGTCCGCGAGCTCTCCAGCAACTCCGCCTCGGTGGAAGTGCTGAGCATGCCCGCGGTACCCAAGTTGAGCACGACGTTGGCGATCCAGCGTGACAAGAACTTTCGCATGCGAGCCAGCATTCCTGTCATGCTCGGCGCGGGCATCGACTTGGGCAGCAACAACGAGGTGTTTTGGTTCGAGGTCCCCGAAGGCATGTCCAAGACGCTGTACTTTGCACGTCACGACCAGTACCAACAACAACTCAGCCGCAACATTCTGCCGGTCGATCCGACCTGGATCGTCGAAGCACTCGGTCTCGTCCGCATTGACCCCAGCCAAGTCGTCGCGGGTCCGACCCGCCGTGACGACGGATTGCTCGAAGTCCGTAGCTTGATCAATAACCCGGACGGGATCTATCAACGCGTTTGTTACATCGAACCGACGGCGGGCTACGTCACGCACCAGTTCCTATTCGCGCCCGACCAGCGAATCGTGGCCACCAGCAAAGCATCGAATCACCGCTATTACGAAGAACAACAGTGCGCGTTGCCGCACCGAGTCGAGCTGCAACTCTCGCCCGCGGCCGGTCCACCCCTGGCGATGCGGTTGGACGTTTCCAACTATGTCGTCAATCAGTTGCTCAGCAGCGATGCCCAGCAATTTGCGATGCCACAAACCGCGACCCAGGTCGTTGATCTCGCGAATCTAGCCCCCGGCGGTGCACCGACCACGGTCACGGCGCCGACCTACTACTCCGCCAGCCGACCCGCCACCTATCCCATCCGCGGCACGACCCAGTAATTGCCGACGGCGAGCTGATCGAGCTAGCGTCCGCGATTGGCAATCATGAGTTCGATGAGGGCGCGACAAAAATCGGGCAGATCATCGGGACGGCGACTGGTGACGTGGTGACGATCGACAACGACGCTGGCGTCGCTGTAGATACCGCCGGCGTTGACCAAATCATCCTTGATGCCCGGTGAGCCGGTGACGCGGACGCCGCGATAGACATTCGCACTTATCGGAATCCACCCGCCGTGACAGATCGCAGCGATCGGTTTACCGGCTTGGTCAAATTCGCGGACCAGGCTGAGCACCTTGGCGTCGCGGCGAAGCTTGTCCGGCATGAATCCGCCTGGCACGAGCAGTGCGTCGTAGTCGCTCGAAACCGCGTCATCAATTGCGATGTCCGAGACGCACGGGTAACCGTTCTTGCCGGCATACGTTTCACTCGCCTTGGGTCCAGCCACGGTGACTTCGCAACCGGCTTCGATGAGGCGAAGTTTGGGGTACCACAGTTCGAGATCTTCATAGATGTCGCCTGTGAAAGCGAGCATTCGCGTCCCACGAAGCGGTAACTCTTGGGTCGTGTGGCTCATCTAGATCGCCTCGCTGCCGCGTTCACCGGTTCGGATACGGATACAGTCGTCCATCGGCAGCACAAAAATCTTGCCGTCGCCGATTTCGCCGCTCTCGCCGCTCCGCCCGCCGGCGAGAATCGCGTCGATCGTGGGCTGGACGAATTGTTCATTGACGGCGATTTGCAATTGGACCTTGCGGAGCAGATTGACGCCGAACTCGTGGCCGCGGTGTACGCCGGTTTGGCCCTTTTGACGCCCGAAGCCTTGGCAATCCATGACTGTCAATCGATACACCTCGACCTGGGTGAGCGCCTCTTTGACCGCTTCCAACTTAGCGGGCTGAATGATCGCGATGATGAGCTTCACGGCTGGGGGTCGTCCACGGGGAGCGAATGAAAGAACGGCATTGTAGTAACTTACGCCAAACCCGACGCGGCGGGGACGGGAGGGCGGATACGAAAAGAGCCGGCTCGCTGGGAAGCAAACCGGCTCTCGCCTTCAGCAACTTGACTGGGAAGAAAACCCCGACCCGCGACGCGCGAGGCGGACGCCCGCCGCGGGCCTTAGGGGCTTCTTCTGGCCCAGGCAAGAGCCGAGAAGGTCTGGCAATTCTTGTGTCGAACGCATCCACCCACACCGTTTGCCCCGCCGCCGACCGAGACGAGTCTCGATCGACGACGGGGCGGCGGTGGGTAGACGATTAGTGGATCGCACCGCCGGCGATCGCATCGGAGGGATAGGCGTGCATCCCGTGCTCCGAAATATCCAAGCCTGCTTGCTCTTCTTCAGCACTGACTCGCAACATGCCGATCGCTTTCAACACACCAAACACGATCAACATGGTGGAGAACGCCCAAACGCAGATGATGGCGGTACTGTAAGCCTGGACCCAAATGAATCCAGCACGGTCAAACAGATTGGCCCCCGCATCATCCGTGGGAATGACTCCGAACAAACCCGTGGCAATCCCGCCCCAAACACCGCACATCCCGTGCACCGGGAACGCGCCGACGGGGTCATCAATCTTGATCTTGTCGAGCAAGATGGTTCCGAGCACGACGATCAAGCCGGCAACAGCTCCGATCGCAAGGGCACTGAGTTGATCAACGCGGTCACAATTCGCTGTGATTCCCACGAGGCCGGCGAGCACACCATTGAGTGCCATCGTCAAGTCCGGCTTGCCGAACAGAACCCAGGCTGTCGCGAGCGCGACGATGCATCCAGCCGCACCCGAAAGCGTGGTGGTGAGTGCAATGTAAGTGGTCGCCTCAGCATTCGCCCATCCGGCGTAGGTCAATTGGCTTCCAGGATTGAATCCGTACCAACCCACCCACAAAATGAAAACTCCAAGAGCCGCGAACGTAATGTTGTGGCCCGGTATCGGAACACTTTTACCCTCAGCGTTGTAGCGACCGATTCTCGGCCCCAGCAGCATCGCACCGGCGAGTCCGGCGAAACCGCCCACGGCGTGAACGACGACGCTGCCCGCAAAGTCTTGAAAACCGGCTTCAGCAAGGAATCCTCCGCCCCACTTCCAGAATCCACTGATCGGGTAAATCAAACCCGTCAGCACGCCGCTGTAAATCAAGTAGCCCACGAACTTCATCCGGCCCGCAACGGCTCCAGAAACGATCGTCGCTGCCGTGGCGGCGAAAGCTACCTGGAACATGAAGTCGGCACTGTTGGACCAGCCCGTGTCGAGGTTCGGAGCGTCGACATCGCGTGTCACCATCGAACCGCTAAAGCCGAAATACCCGCCCTCGTAATCGCTGCCCGGATACATCAATCCATAGCCGACAACCAGGAACAGAATCACGCCGACGGATAAGTCGAGCACGTTCTTCGCGAGGATGTTGACGGTATTCTTGGACGAGTTGAGTCCGACTTCGACCATCGCGAAGCCCGCTTGCATGAAGAGCACAAGGACCGCGCAAATGAACATGATCAGCGTGTTGATCGTGTACTCAAAGTTCTGGTCCGCAGTCACGCCCGCGGCTGCCGCTTCTTCAACGACAGCATCGCCACCCGCGTCGGGTGCTTCAATGACTTCCAGTGTCGCAGCCTGCTCATCTTGAGCCGAAGCGACCGACGCGAGTGACATGCCGACTCCCAACATCCCCACGACAAGGAGTGTCGCTATGAACCATGACCTCGGCGAAGTCCCTGGTGCTCGAAAAAACTGAATCATGTCTCTGGTACGCCTTATTCAAACAGTGATGTGAAACCGAATGAGTGGTCTCGCCCTGCTGGCGATAAACTCACTCACGACATAGGTGCGGCCCACCGAATTCGGCTTCCATCGACAACTCCTGCCCGGGCCATCCGCAGATTTGCTCGCGAGTCAATCGACCAAGTTCCCTCGAAAGGGCCGCTTTACGATCGCCAGGAAAAGCACGAAACGGACCAAATCGCCACAAGGCCGCCCATTTTGAATCGCAAGTCCTTTAAATAAAAGCACTTAGGGTTTTGAAAATTTTTCAAAGCCGAGAAATCCGCGACTTCACTCACGCTCAAGTGCCTGTCTGCTAGGCGGCCGTGACTTCGAGTTCGCTTAATTGCTAGGCAATCGGTGGGGGCACGCGGGTTGGACAACGGGTGCTTCGCTAGCGCACCGATCGCTTTCATGAACCTCGGGATCGGGCTAGACGCCCATGCCAAAACATCCGTAGAAGGGGCTTGGATTCGGGGCTCGCCGAATGGACGTTAGGCGGAGAACCTTTCTCTCAAAACAAGGACGCTCGAGATGAATGTAAATTTCTTTGAATGGCTACGCGACGGAGTCCGCCAATCGGTACTGCTCGGTGTGAGCGATGCGATTGAACAAATCGGCTCTCCCGCGGATTCCGAGGACCTGCACCCCAACGTAGCGGCACTGCTACAGGGCGAAGGTGCCGGAAAGGCGACCAAGCGCGTTGGCGCGAACAACGGCGGCGGCGGCAACAGGAAACGACTGGGCCGAACCCTGAAGGATCTCAACCCACAAGCTTCGACCTAGAACACGAATTCCACCGACGTCGGTCCTGATGGCTGGGACCGCACGGTGAGCTTGCCACCGACGAGCTCAGCTCGGCTGTGCATGATTTGCAATCCGTAGTGGTCCCCGGAAACAGCCTTGGGTTCAAAGCCGCGGCCGTTATCGGTGATGCTCACGACTCCGTGACGAGTGGCCTCGGTGTCACTCGTGGGCTCGACGCGCGCGATGATGATCACCCGATTCGCGCATCCATGTCGAACGACGTTGCGAATCGCTTCCATCACGATGCGATACGCGGTCATCGCGGTCGCCGGAGGCAATCGGTCAACTTGCGGATCGAGCTGCCAGTCGAGCTCAAGGGTGACCGGAACCAGTTCCGCGACCTCGCGAGTCAAACGCGCCGTCAACGACTCACCCTGAAAATCTAGTGATTGCAGTCCGCCGAGAAAGCGCCGCGTCCACTGCATCGCTTCGCTGAGCCAACTGGCAATCTGCTCAAGCTCCGCCGCATGCGTCGTGGACTGGCCGGCAAGTCGCTCGGCAGCAGCTCGAGCAACATAGAGGAGAGGGACGAGATCGTCGTGAACGTCGTTACCGAGCTGACGGCGTTCCAGCTCGACCAGACTCGAAAATTCTTCCCGAGCCGAATCGTCCAAGGCGCCCGGTTTCAACCGAACCAACCCTTCTTGTCGTAACTGGCGAGTGCTTTGTCTTCACCCACTTGGATGTCGAACAACCTGTTCAACTTGGTGATTTTAAACACTTCCATGACGTTGGGCGAGACCTCGCAAAACTTCAGTGCCACACCCTGGGCCTTGCAGCCTTTATTGAGCATGACCAGCTTGGTGATCATCGCCGACGACATGAAAGAAACGCCGCGGAAATTAACGAGCAACTTCTTATGAATCGCCTGAGGAACGATCTCTTGAAGCTCCTTCCCCACTTGCTCAATACGCTGGCTATCGAGAATTTTGCTGTCAGTAAAACCGACAATCAAAATCTCTTCGTGCATTTGGTTGGTAATGGCCGCCATGCTGAAAGTTCCGCGAGACCAGGTAGGGCAAACTGAATCGATTTGAGACGCTCGCTACGAAGCATTTTTGAGTTCGTAGGAGGTGCTAGAGTAACAACGGATCGGCCCGATGGCAATTCGATGACGGCTTGGCACGGCGTTTTCAATCAAGTTCGTCAGCATTGAGCTGATCCACAAGCCGATCAATTTCGGTCTCCGTCAACGCTCGAGACGACACTCGACCACCATTCGGGGGCCCTGCGGTCGTGCTTCCGGCGGTGTCGGCCACGATGCTCATGGGCTCGATCTTGGCCGCCGGCATGACGGACGAGCGGGCGGCGGGGACTCGCGTCGCCGCGCCAGGCTGTTGCATCCCGAGGCTGAAAGTGCGGATCTGGCGGAGCGACAGCAAGTCCATCACGGCTCGACAAACGGTGCCGCCGCTGCTGTGACCGTTGAGGTCAAAGACATAGATCCGCCGCGTGCTTGGGGCGACCGTCGATTCGGCGTCAAAACTGGCGTTCTGATCATTGGCGTGAGGCGCGCGGCGACCCTGGATGTGGCATCGCGCGAGCATCTCGATCGACGCCGCCGGTGTCTTCCAGTCCAGGTAAACAAAATCGCCGGACAATGACTCGACGGTCAAGTAGTCGGTCGTTTGAGGATCGTCCAGCGACGCGGCACTGACCAAAACCATATCGATCCCCGGTCGGCCGATCATCTCGCCAACGATCTCCTCACCCAACCGCTGGGCCGAGGCGTTCGCCGGCGGCGTTTGATTCATGACCACATTGAGCCGCACAGCCATCAAATCGCTCTCTCTCTCTGAAGGGTTCTACTGATTCGGACTTGGGGTCGCCGCCACGTCGTAGAGCTCAAACCACAATCCGCGCGCGTCGGAAACCACGTCCAAATCCCGCCGCTCGAGCTCCGCTCCGACTCGCTCGCGACAGCCATCATCCGCGTCCGCCAACAAGTCGCCGGCGAGTCGCAAGATGAGCCCGCGCGTCATCCGGGTTTCTCGCAACACGACAAACCCCCGCAAGCGATGATGACTCGTGGCCAACAAATCACAACCTCGAATGCGCAGCACGAAGATGAAGCTGAACCGCACGGCCACCGAAAGTTGTTCCAATCCGTCGAGGACAACAAGCCCGCCACGCGGCGACCGCCACGCCATCCGCATCGCGAAGGTGGCGTTCTTGAACGACTGGGCTAGCCGCTGCTGAAGTCCAAACGACGGGTCGCGATTGAATCGAAACGCGGTCACGGTCCCATACCGAGCCGCCAACGCCGGGTGAAGCGTTTCAATGAGCGTTGATTTGCCCGTGCCGTGAGGCCCTACAATCAATCCCAAATGCTCGCGAGCGAGTGATTCGACCATCGATTCGCAAGCGATCTCGGAAAGCGGTCGATAGCAACCATCGCCACCACCGGTGGGCACGAGAAATACACTGGCGTCCGGACGAATGTAGCGAGTCGCGAACGGGTTGCTACGTGGCAAGAATTCGCCGCGTGAGAATGAATCGTTATGAGCGGATGAGATTTCTAACGGAATCACGGCACGAGTTACGATGCCGTGTAGGTGACGCTCGAACGGGGCGTCGTTTCCGAGGCTGACATTGTCGCGGGTGATGTGCGTGAGACGCTGCCGAGCTTAGGATCAATCGTTGACCAATCGACGACTCGAGCGAGCGCCGGCCGAGGTATCGCGGACGGCGACGCATCCATTCGGGTCTCGCGAGCGACGGCTAACCGCGAGGACACGCCGCTGCAATCTCGCGCGACGACGTAAAACGGATGCTCGGTAAGTATCTCTCGAGAGCCGACGAGGAATAATCGCAGCCGCAGACTCCAGCGGATCGTGATCAGCTTGCCGTGATAACTCAGCGGCGTGACGGGCAATCGGCAGGTGATCGATTGCTCGTCCGCCAGACCGGCGCCCCGCAATTGCTGCTGTGTCAGCCGATGGAAGTGATGGACATGAAGATCCTCGTCACCCTTACCTTCGGTGTGCCAAAGCACGGAAGCCTCGAGTCCGTGCAGTTGGTCGATGGGTACTCGGCTAATCCGCCATTTCGCCATCAGCATCCCGCCGGCCTCGTAGCGGCCATCTTCATGGCACAACGAGATGTTCACCGCGGGCTGCGTGGCAACTGCAGCCCCTGCGGATGAACGACGATGGGAAAACTTCGGCAAAACGATGGCCACGGACGCGATTCTCCAATCACGACAATCTTCCAGCGGATCGCATTGTGCGAGCCGACGAAGGAGTGCATCACACTGGGAGGCAGACTGAACCGCAATTGTTGCTCCCAAGGTACCTGCGGGTCAACCACCACGTCGCGTTCGTTGAGCAAAGTTTCGCTGAAAGCTTGCTCACGCTCGACACGAACGTCCGTGCCTTGTCGATAAAACGTTTCTTCCTCACAAACCACCTCGATCTTCAGTCGCCGCAATCGCAACCGTCCGCACTGGGCGACATGAAGTCGATATTCTTCACCCGGAAAAATAGGAGAATCGTCAATCTCAACGATCGTCACGCCAACGCCCGCGTGCCGCTGCAATTGGGTTAAGAAAAAACGAAACGCCCAATAGCCAATACCCGCGAACGGGACGAGCAATATCGTCAGGATCCAGCGCGGGTTGCCATACCAGAACCCCGACACCGCCAACGCCAACAAGACAAACCAAACCGAATTCCAAAGCAACGCCAAAATCGCTGGACCCGCGATCTGGCCACCGCTGGGGTTGACCTCGGCGAGGCGAAAATTGAGGTGCTCTCCGGGGCTGTCGGTCATCGATCGACCGGCGGGCACGTACGGCAAGCGAGAATTCGGCTCCGCTCCCGGACCGCTGACTTCAATCGAACCCCCACGCTTAGCGATCACGCTGCGGCGTTCACTGCTGGTGCCGAACCGCGTCAACCGGAATAGCAATCCGCCACCGCCGGTCAGAATCGCAGCGAGCGAAAGGATACCGAAGATTAGTCGCCCCCAATGCGTCGAGAGCGTTTCCTCCACGTCGAGCGACTGGGCGGGAGAAACGTTTTGAATCAACACGAGCGACAACGTGAACACGCCAATGAGAAATACAGCGGCGTAAAACGCTGCCTCGCCCGCAATCCCGCTGAGCGAATGCCCCGACCGACGCTTACCGCGTTTCTTGCTCCAAGGTTGGGGAATTCGGAGCATGCAAAAACTCTAGCGGGACGCTTGCCGGACGAGCTTAACGGGGAGCTCGGGACGCTTCGCGAGCGGGCTCGGACTTCGATTCAGCGTCGGGATCACGATTCGGGCGATAGAACCCCATCACTTCCAGCGCCTGGTACACTTCGTCGAGCGTCTTCTCGCCAAAGTTGCTAATCCCGAGCAAACGACGAGGCGTCGCGTTGAGCAGATCGCGAACGGTGAGAATTCCTGTTTCTTCCAGACAGTTGGTCGTGCGAACCGAAAGACCCATCTCAGCGATGCTCAAGCTCAATCGCTCGCGACGCAAACGTGCCTGTTCCTCAGCACGACTCATTGGAATGCGTGTCATCTCAAACTCCCTCTCTCATCTGAACGCCAAAATCGTCGCCCGCCATCACCCTTCGGCCATGCGAAAGTTCCCTGCGCTGGCAAGCTCCACCAGGGTAAACGCCACCTGGCTCGGAGTTATAGGCTGGCCGGCGACCGCTGGGCAAGCATCCGCGATACCGATCGTTGCAAGTTTTGCAAGAAATCACTCGCGATATGCTAGCAACTAGAACCGATTCGAGACCCCGTGCTGAGAGAGTCGGGTGATTAGCAACCGGGGGTCAGTTCATAGAAATTCGCATCATGAAACGGCATGCTGATCGCAATATCCTTGCCGATGCTGGCGTCAGTGTCTCGCAATTTCGCTAAAAAGCGATCGCCGCGGAGGTGCGTTTCGTAGTGCGAGATGACATTCCTGCGCAATCGCTGGATCTCGAGGGGCGCCATTCGCTGGATGCGGTGAATCGCGTCAACGAGTCCCTGCTCACCGCGAAAACAAATGGCGTTGACACCCTCCACAAGCGGCGGAGTGAACCGGCTCGCATACTCAATGAGCGGGATGGTCCCAACGCTCATCGCCTCAATTGCATTGTGGCACATCGGTTGGCAAACACCGGGACAGCACACAAAAAAATCGAACTTCGCCAGCGTCGGCAACCACTGGTCCGCCGCTAGCCCTTGCGTTTTCGCATCGACGATCACGATGTCGCGATGGTCGCGATCAGGACGAATGGTACTTTGAACTCGGTCCGCAAACCGATGGCGAAGTGCATCGATGATTTGCAATCGATTCATCACGCCGAAGTCGCCGCGCACGTGTGAATAGCTGGCTTTCAATCGACCGGCAAAAAAGATCCCGCTGCGCTGGGCCGTCTCGCGAAGCTCTGGCAAAGCGGTCGATGCGAGTCGCGCTAAGCTGTGCGGATGCATCGGGTACGGCATCACCCAGTCGCCATCAACGGCGTCGCGACCGATCATCAACCTCGCGTGCGAATGACAGACATTGCGTCGCGAATCGACGGGCCGCGACGGCCCGTCGCGGAGCACCAGGGCGTCACTCGGAAGTTGTTGTTCCGGCGACAACCAAGTCAGATTGGGGTCCGTCAATAGCTCCGGCCCAAAGAGCTTGCGAGCGATGGCAGCAAAGAGCAGACGGCTGCAGCGGAGGTAGAACGGCGAACCGATGAGCTTCGCGTGCAGTGCAATCGCATTGAGGTGTCGTCCGCAATCGAATTGCAACTGCGGCGTGGTCATATCCAGCACGATCGCACGCCGCTGACACGCGACCGCGCTCTCCACACCTTGTCGGCCTTGAATCAATCCTTGGGCGCGACGGATGTCGATCGGATACCGCACCACCGATTTGAACCACATCATCCGCAGCGTCATGGTTGAGTTCTCGTTCTACGCGGCGATCGCGGTTTGTTTGACAGGCTGGATTCCCATTGCCAACAGGGCCGCTTGGGGATGATGTCGATCCGCGATCACTCGCGAATACTGTAGGCTGCGACGACGAAGCGACGTGTAGTCATCCGCCATCATCGCGAGCAGCCGAGGGATCTCGTCGACCGTTTGATAGATGGCGCCAACCGCCCCGGGCGCGCCCGCCTCGCGAACTTGCTCGGCAAGCCAGCATCGGTCGGGCACGACGACGGGGATGCCGCGAATCATGAACTCGAGCAACACGCTGCTGCACCGGGCTACGTATCGCTGCGGATCATACAGAAATAATCCCACGTCGGCGGTATCGAGCCAATCATGGTACTGCGCCGACGTGATGCTCGACGTGATGATACTCAGCCATTGCTCGGGATGCCGCGTGCCGGGCGTCGCTGCCGGAAGCGTTGCCGCGTAGTTACTCGACAATCGACAATGAGGGTGCAACGATCGCGGCGTGATGCGTTTCCATTTCTTCAACATCGCTTGCATCGAGACGCGGTAGCGATGCTGGCGAAGCAAGGGTTGCTCGATCGACTTGAGCAATCGCGAGGTCGACTTGGTCCCCTTCTCACGCCGAGGCCAACCTCCGAGTAACAAGTTCAGCGCTGGAGTCGAGAGTTCGTTGGGATATGCGATCGGCTGACGATAACGAGTCGGGTAGGGAATCAAGCTTGCCGGGATCCCGACGGCATTCAATTGATCCGTGAGCGGCTGGGTTGTCGCGTGCAAGTGCATCACCGGCGGCGCGGGATGCTCGGCGGCTAGGTCCGCGAGCGCCCGCTTGACCTGGACCCCGAACTCGCGCGGCCGGCGCGGATGAAGCGAGTCGCCGAAGATGGCGAAGTGAAATACCAAATGGACGTTTTTCGGTGAAGACTCGCCGAGCACCTTGAGCGCCCGGGTGAGCCCGAGCATCTGGAAGTCGTCGCTGGTATTGACGATCAATCGATCCCCGGGCGTGACCTTCACACGCTCGAGCCACGTCAGCAAATCATGTGACCATGTTTCCAGCAAACGCCGCGGCCGACGGTCCGTGCGATTGAATTGGTCGTGCAGAAATTGGATCGCGTTGCGCCACGACGAACTACCATTAGGACGCCCATCGGGATCGCGAGCGACTTGCGAATCACCATCAACGCCGAGCGACCAACCGAGCATGCGTGACGTGGTGAAGGCGCTCGACCATCGCAAATCCGAGCCTGAGGTATTGTGAAACTCGATATGCGTCGCCAGCTCGGTTTCGTATCCTAATTGTTGAGCGCCGTGACAAAGCAACGTCGCCAACTCGATGTAGTGCCCATCGAGCGTGCGAATATTGTCGTCGACGAACAGCAAGCGTCGCATGGGCGATTTTATCGGCTACGTGGGGGCGGGTCGGGCACCGAGGACACCACCTCGGTATCCATAACTCCAGCGGCTGTGATTAGCAAGCCGTCCGTAGCGGAGTCCAGATCGTCTTGGTGAAACGTGGTGTGCAAATGACCGC